>JALZEM010000218.1 GCA_030862005.1 Actinomycetota bacterium
CTTCAACGGTATGGTCTGGCGGCTCCGCGAGGGTCGGCAGGAGCTCGACGCCAAGAACGAGAAGCTCCGCCAGCAAAACGAGGAGCTGGAGAAGCTGTCACTGACCGACGGCCTCACGGGCCTCGCCAACCGGCGCTTCCTCGTGCAGCAGCTCAACGAGGAAGCACTGCGCTTCCGCCGCACGAAGAAGGAGTTCTCCGTCCTGATGGCCGACGTCGATCACTTCAAGCAGTACAACGACACCTTCGGCCACCCCGCGGGCGACGAGGTCCTGAAGAAGGTCGCGCGCATCCTCGAGACGGCGGCGCGCGAGGTCGACTGCGTCGCGCGGTACGGCGGCGAGGAATTCTGCCTCATGCTGCCGGAGACGGCCGCCACGGGCGCGGCCATCCTCGCCGAGCGGATCTGCGAGCGGGTGGCCGCGGCGGAGTTCCCGGGGCAGAAGATCACGCTGAGCCTCGGCGTCGCGTCGCTGCCGGACAACGGTGACACGCCGGACGCCGTCATCGCCGCGGCCGACGAAGCGCTCTATCAGGCCAAGCGCGAGGGGCGGAATCGGGTCGTCAAAGCGCCGCCGCGCCGCATCCGCGAGCGGAGCAGCATCCGCGAGCGGAGCAGCGTCCGCGAGCGGAACCCGAAGAAGAAGAGCTGACTAGCGCCGCGCGACGAGCGAGCGAAAGATCCAGCCGCCGCGCCCATTCTCGTCGCTGACGCGGATCCATTCGTCGGTGTACGAGTAGCCGATCAGCGCGCTCCCGCCGTCGAGCGAGAAGGCGACGTCGTACTTGGTACCCGGGCCCTCACGCACGTTGCCGCGCCCCGTCGACCTGAGGCGGAGCGGCACGGCGAAGGGCGTCTCACCAGGACGTGCGCTGCCAGTCTGGCCGCCCACGATCCGCACGCGCGATCCGCCGGCGAGCGCTTTCGCCTGTCCGGCGAGGTACAGGGCGCCGCCGTAGTTCTGCTTGTTGAACTCGGCCGAGCTTTCGCGGACGAGCTTCGTCACGTGGATGACCCCGGGCGCCTGGTTGCCGGCGGCGGCCTTGAGCGACTGGAGTGCGATCTCGGCCTCCGCCATGCCCGACGCCGCTTCCGCGCGGCTGGCCACAGTCTGGAGCTTCGCCATCGTGCGCACGACTTCGTTCCGCGTGTCGTCGAGTCGCGACTGGAGCTCGTCGACCTGCGCCTCCTTCTCCATGAGGCGCAGCTCCAGCTCGGCGATCCGCCGCTCGAGCTCCGGATCCTTGACCGTAGCCGTCTCGCGCCTAGCCGGGCGGACGTTGGTATCGGGATTCGATGCCGAGCAGGCGGAGCTGGCGAGCGCCGCGAGCAGCATGACCAGCGGAAAACGCACGAGTGGTAGTCTCCTCGAGGTCCAGTCGGCGTCCGACCACAAGGGCGGTGGTCGGGCCGACCTTATTCGACGAGGGTCGGCTGGAAACGTATCAGGGCCGGGGAAGGCGGCCCTCACGCCCGACGCATCGCCCTCCGCGCCTGCCGCACCATGCGGAAGAAGTGCACCACGTGCTGGAGCGGCTTGATGTTGCTCTTCTCCTCGCCGTAGATCGTTCGGATCGGCACGCCCTCGATGCGCCACCCGCGCTTCACGGCGACGACGATCATGTCCATCTCGAACTCGAATCCCCGCTCGCCGCTCGCGAGCACGGCCTCCATCAGGCGCCGGCTGAGCAAACGATAGCCGGACTGGTTGTCGCGTATGCGCCGTCGCATCGCCCACGAGAAGGCCAGTCGCCCGACGGTGTTCGAGACGCGGCGGACGAGCGGCATCTTCGAGAAATCGCGCTCGCCGATGATCAGGTCGGCCCCCGTGGCGCGAAACCGCTCGACGAAGAGCGGGATCTCGTCCGGGTCGTGCTGCCCGTCGGCGTCGAGCGTGATCACCGCCGCGACACCCTCGTCGAGCGCGGTACGAAAGCCGCGCTGGAGCGCGGCGCCCTTCCCCTGATTCGGCTGCTGATCGATCACCGCCGCGCCCGCGACCGCCGCCTCGCCGAGCGTGCGGTCCGTCGACCCGTCGTTGACGACGATCACCGGCACGTGCGCCCGCGCGCGGCGCACCACGTCGCCGACGAACCGATCGGCGTTGTAGGCGGGGATCAGCGCGACGATGCCTTTGGCGTTCACACCCGCGCCGCGCGCACGATCCGGGCCGGCGACCGCGGCAGTCCGATCGCCGCGCCGGTCTAGCAGCGCGGACCTGCGACAAACCCTACGTCGTCTGCAGCGACGGAATGCGCTGTGCGGAACCCCTCACCAACACACGAAGCGGAGA
>JALZEM010000219.1 GCA_030862005.1 Actinomycetota bacterium
CCGGCGTTCGCGAGATCTGCGACCGCTACGGCATCCTTCTCTGCGCCGACGAGGTCATCACCGGCTTCGGCCGCGTCGGCGCCTGGTTCGGCTCCGAGCGCTACGACATCCGACCCGATCTCGTCACATCTGCGAAGGGGCTCTCGTCCGCGTACGCGGCGATCGGCGCCGTCGTCACCCGGGACGCCGTCATCGAGCCGTTCCTCGAGGGAACGACGATGTACGCGCACGGAATCACGTTCGGCGGGCATCCCGTCCAGGCGGCGATCGCGCTCAAGAACCTCGAGATCATGCGACGCGAGCGGATCGTCGAGCACGTCGCCGCCGAGGAGGACGCATTTCGGGAAACGCTCGCGCAGCTCCTCGACCTTCCGATCGTCGGCGACCTGCGCGGCACCGGATTCTTCTATGCGCTCGAGCTCGTGAAGGACAGGGAGACGCGCGAGACCTTCTCCGACGAGGAGAGCGAGTCGCTTCTGCGCGGATTCCTCTCGCCGCGGCTCTTCGACGCGGGGCTCATCTGCCGCGCCGACGACCGCGGTGACCCCGTCGTCCAGATCTCACCACCGCTCATAGCGGAGCAGCAGCAATTCGACGAGATCGTCGGCATCCTCGGCGAGGTGCTCACGGAAGCCTCGGAAAAGCTCGGGCGTCCCGCGCGCGCCGCTACGGCGAGCGCCCCCGAGGGGCCCGTCGCCCCCGCGGGCTAGTCCGTTCATCCGCTGACGCGATCGGGCCGTGCGTTAGCCTCTCGGCCGATAGTCCCAGTTCATCAGCGAAGGAGGGAAGCTTCCGTGCGCACTCGGGGGATTCTTGGGCTCGGAATCATCCTCGCGATCGCGTTGCTCGTTGCGGCCGGCTGCGTGCACAGCGACGGTGATGGTGGCAACGGCGGTGGGGAGGCAGCGGGGCAGAACGAGACAGCCACCGGCGAAGAGGGTGAAGGGGGTGGAGAGAGCGTCCTCCAGACGGTGCAGGACCGCGGACGGCTCGTCTGCGGCGTGAACGAAGAAGTCCCAGGCTTCGGCGTCGCCACCGAAGGCGGAGAATACGCCGGCTTCGACATCGATTTCTGCCGCGTCGTGGCCGCAGCCGTCCTCGGGGATGCGGAAGCTGTCGACTTCTCGCCTCTGACTGCGGAGCAGCGCTTCACCGCGCTTCAAGCGGGTGAGATCGACGTCCTCATCCGCAACACGACGTACACCGCGTCGCGCGACGGCTCGGAGGGCGCGCGCTTCTTGCACACGACGTACTACGACGGCCAGGGGATGATGGTGAAGTCCGACAGCGACTTCCAGGCCCTTGCGGACCTGGACGGTGCGCGGATCTGCGTCCTCTCCGGGACGACGACGGAGCTCAACCTCGAGACCGTCTTTCAGACGGAGGGCCTTGACTACGAGCCGGTGACATTCGAGGAGGCGGACCCGCTCCAGCAGGCATTCATCCAGGGCAGCTGCGATGCCTGGACGTCGGACCTCTCCCAGCTCGCGGGCATCCGTTCGGCATGGCCGGAGAACCAGGGCGGTCCAGAGGGTCTGCGTCTGTTCGAAGAGATTCTCTCGAAGGAGCCGCTCGGTCCCGCCGTCCGTGACGGCGACGACGAGTGGGCCGACGTGGTCAACTGGGCCGTCTTCGCCACGATTCAGGCCGAGGAGTT
Organism: Actinomycetota bacterium; assembly: GCA_030862005.1. Classification (GTDB taxonomy): domain Bacteria; phylum Actinomycetota; class Thermoleophilia; order Gaiellales; family Gaiellaceae; genus JACCYG01. The sequence goes on from JALZEM010000219.1 coordinate 1,658, forward strand.
CGGGATCACATCGGAGAACGTCGACCAGATGCTCGAGGAGCAGAACCCGGACATCCAGCGCTTCCTCGGACAACCCGTGGCCGAGGAGGAAGGTGCAGAAGCCGCGCCGTTCGACCCGGGCCTCGGCCTCGAGCCAGACTTCGCGGCGAACGTCATCCGCGAGGTCGGGAACTACGGCGAGATCTTCGATCGGAACGTCGGCGAGGGATCGTCGCTCGGGCTCGAGCGCGGGCTGAACGCCCTCTGGACGGACGGCGGGCTTCAGATCGCGCCGCCGTATCGCTAGAAGACGCGTGCGGGGCGGCGGCCTCGGCCGCCGTCCCGCGCTTGTCGCAGAACCGTGAGCGCCACGACGCCGACCGTCACCGCCGCTCCGCCCATCTGGCGGAACGTCCGCGTGCTGCGCTGGGCCTTCCAGGCAGTCTTCCTCCTCGTCGTGGGGCTCTTCCTCCTCTACCTCTGGGGGAACCTCACGGACAACCTCGAGCGGCTCGGAATCCGGACCGACTTCCGCTACCTCCGCCAGCCGTCGGGGTTCGCGATCCCGGATTCCGACTTTCGCTCGAGCCAGAGCATCTTCCAGGCACTGCTCGTCGGCGCGCAGAACACCGCGAAGGTCGCGTTCCTCGGGATCCTGCTCGCGACGGTGCTGGGCATCGTCGTCGGCGTCGCGCGGCTCTCGACCAACTGGCTCGTCCGCCGGACAGCCGCGCTCTACGTCGAGTCGCTTCGGAACATCCCCGTGCTCATCATCATCATCTTCTGGTGGGCGGCTGTATTCCTGAACCTTCGTCCCTTCGACGAGGGGAGCGACGTGCTGGGGATCCTCTCGATCTCGAACCGCGGACTCGTGCTGCCCTGGGTCGAGCGGAGCGGCAGCGTCGCCGTCTTTCTCGGCGTCCTCGCGCTCACGGCGGCCGCCATCGCCGTCGTAATCCGGTGGAGGACGCAGCGCTTCGACGCCACCGGCGAGCCCCACCACCGCGCCCTCTGGGGCGCGGGCGTCCTCCTGCTCGGCGTCGCGCTCGGGTACCTCGCATCCGGGCGGCCCTTCACGCTGTCGCTGCCCGAGCCGGCGCGGTTCGGAGCGACCGGCGGCTTGAACCTCAGCCCTGCTTTCGGCGCGCTTCTGATCGCGCTCGTCCTGTACACGGCGAGCCACATCGCGGAGATCGTTCGGGGGAGCATCCTCGCCGTTCAGAGGGGCCAGTCCGAGGCCGCAAACGCGCTTGGCCTCTCCGGCTTCCAGCGGATGCGCTACGTCGTCCTACCACAGGCCTTCCGGATCTCGGTCCCGCCCATGGCAAACCAGTACCTGAACCTGACGAAGAACTCATCGCTCGGGATCGCAATCGGGTACTACGAGATGACGCGGATTACGGGCATCTCGATCAGCCAGGGCGGCCCTGCACCCCAGGCGATCCTCGTCCTCATGCTCTTCTACCTCGCGTTCTCGCTCTTCATCGCGCTCGTGACCAACGTGATCAACCGGCGGCTGGAGATCAAGGGGCGATGACGGAAACGGCGGCCACGCGCGTCGACACGCTCGAGCCGATCCCGGTCCTCGAGCCGGAGGGCCCGCCGACGCGGCGGCTTCCCCCGCGCGAATGGGCGCGCGAGCACCTCTTCAGCTCGCGCCTGAATACGGCGCTCACGGTCGTCTTCGGCCTCGTGCTCGCATGGATCGTCTATCGCGTCGGTCGGTTCGTCCTCGTCGACGCGCGCTGGCTCATCATCGAGCGGAACATCACGAACCTGATGGTGTTCCACTTCCCGCGCGGCGAGCTCTGGCGTGTGTGGGCCGCCCTTTACGTCCTCGCCGGTGCGATCGGGTTCGGAGTCGGCGCGGCGGGGCGGAGACGGAGTCTCGAGGTGCAGGAAGGGCGGGCAGCCAAGGCGCCGGCCTCGCTCACGATCCGGCGGATCGGGCCGCTCGTCGTCCTCGTCGTAGTCCTCCTGGCCTTTGCCCGCTCGTTGACCGCGACCGCCCTCGTCGCGGGCGTCGCGGCAATCGCCGTCGTGTTCCGCTTCGTCGGCCGGCAGGTCCCGCCGCGGCACCTTCGCCCTGCCGGCCTGGCCGTTCTCGCCGCAATCGTCGGCTCGTATCTCGTGATCACCGCCTTCGACGGGGTGCCGCGCGATCGCTGGGGCGGGCTCCTCCTCACGGCCTTTCT
>JALZEM010000220.1 GCA_030862005.1 Actinomycetota bacterium
GGCGTGGCCCGCCCCGCCCTCGAAGACCCGCTCGGCCCGAACGATCCCGGCGATGCTCGTCACGACCCCGAGCGGGACGCCTGCGCGCTCGAGCACCGGGCCCTGCTCGACGTGTAGCTCGATGTACGTCCCGGGCAGGAGGCCGTGCTCGACGCGGGCGCGGCTCCCGTGGCAGCCCGTCTCCTCGGCCCGGAAGACGGCGACGCCCACCGTTCGCTCGAGCGGCCCGGCAGCCAGCGCGAGGTCGACCGCCTCGAGGCCGCCGGCGACGCCGAGCGCGCCGTCGAAGCGACCCCCCGACGGCACCGAGTCTAGATGGGAGCCCGTCCAGACCTCGGGCAAGTCCGCCCGCGCGCCTGCACGCCGACCGATCAGGTTCCCACCCGGATCGACCTCCACCTCGAGTCCCGCGGCGCGCATCCAGCCGGCTGCAAGGTCGAGAGCCTCCTGCTCCTCGGGGCTGTAGCCGGGCCGGTTCGCCCCGTCCGCGGCGCCGATCTCGTACAGCTGCTCGAGGCGGTCGAAGACGCGCTTGGTGTTCGGCTTGGGCAGCGTTAGCATCGCGCCGTCTCTCGGCACGAAAGGAGCGTCCCGATGACCGAGCTCGCGGCCAACTTCCAGCGGTCGGTGCTCGACCGCCGCTTCCGCTTCGACCAGAACCGGACGACACTCGGGCGGGACACGGTCGCCGGCGTTACGACGTTCATCGTGATGTCGTACATCATCTTCGTGAACCCGGCGATTCTCGGCTTCGCCGGGATCGAAGGCCTCGAAGGCAGCGGCTTGCCGTTCGACGGCGTCCTCACGTCGACCTGTCTCGTCGCGGGCGTCATGACGATCCTCATGGGGCTTTATACGAACCGGGCCTACGCGATCGCGCCCGGCCTCGGCCTGAACGCGGTCGTCGCGTTCACGCTCGTCGCGAACGAAGGTCTCAGCTTCCCAGAAGCGATGGGGCTCGTCGTGGTCGAGGGCCTCGCGGTCACGATCCTCGTGATCGTCGGCCTGCGCGAGGCGATCATGCGCGCGATCCCGCTCGAGCTGAAGAAGGCGATCGCGATCGGGATCGGGCTCTTCATCGCGTTCATCGGGCTCGTGAACTCTGGCCTCGTCATCCGGGGCGAGGGCACGCCCGTCGACCTCGCCGAGTTCACGACCTGGCCTGTCTTCATCACAATCGTCGGACTGATCGTGACAATCGGGTTGCGCGCGATCGGGTTCCCGGGCGACCTGCTCCTCGGGATCATCCTTACGACCGCCTTCGCGACCATCGTCAACTACGCGGCGGACGTCTACCCGCGGAATCTCGGATATGCCCGCTGGCCCGACGACGTCGTCCAGACGCCCGACTTCAGCCTCGTCGGTGAGTTCAGCTTCGACGCGTTCACGACCCTGCCGTTCATCGCCGCCGTGGCGTTCGCGTTCACCCTCTTCCTCGCGGACTTCTTCGACACGATGGGAACGCTCGTCGGCGTCGGCCGCGCGGCGGGCTACCTCGACGCGCGCGGCGAGCTCCCCGAGATCCGCAAGCCGCTCCTCGTCGACTCGCTCGCGGCCGCGGCGGGTGGCGCCGCTTCGGCCTCTTCCGCGACCACCTACATCGAATCGGCGGCAGGCGTCGGCGTCGGCGGGCGAACCGGGTGGGTCAGCGTCGTCACAGGCCTCCTTTTCTTCCCGTTCATGTTCTTCGCCCCGCTGATCGGCATGGTGCCGCCGCAGGCGACGGCACCGGCACTGATCATCGTCGGCTGGCTGATGATCAGTGTCCTCACGGAGGTGGAGGAAGAGGCAGAGGTCGAATCGGGAGATCCGGCGCGGCACGATCCCGGTCGGAAGGGCCGGAGCGGCGGCCGATCCGCGAGCACGCCGGAGCGCAAGCTGGCGGGAATCGACTTCCACGACGTCGCCGTCGGACTCTCCTCGGCGATCGTGATCATGCTGATGCCGTTCACGTTCTCGATTACGGACGGAATCGCGGCCGGGTTCATCGTCTACGTCGTCATCCGGCTCTTCCAGGGTCAATGGGCGCGGGTGCACCCGCTCATGTACGTCGCCGCGGGCGCGTTCTTCCTCTACTTCCTCGTCCCGCTGCTCCAGCAGGAGTTCGACTGGATCTAGCACCTCTCAGGACCAAGACGGAAGGGCCGGACGTGTCCGGCGCCCTACAGGCCTCCCGCGGACGGCCCGCCCCTACAACCCGAATGGATTCAACGGCTTCGGGCTCGTCGACACGAGGACGCTCTTCGGCTCGAGGTACATGTCGAGCGTCTCGAGCCCGATCTCGCGGCCGAAGCCCGACTGCTTGTAGCCGCCGAACGCGCCGCCGGCCGGAGCGGTGTACGGCGTGTTCACGCCGATCGTGCCGGCCTTGATCTTGCGGGCGAGCCGGTGGCCGCGCCCAGGATCGCGTGTCCAGATCGTGGCGACGAGCCCGTACTTGGAGTCGTTCGCGATCGCGGTCGCCTCGCGCTCGTCCTGGAACGGGATGACCGTCACGACCGGCCCGAAGATCTCCTCCTGCGCCACGACCATGCGGCTCTCGACGCCCGCGAGAACGGTCGGAGGATAAAACGCGCCTTCACCGTCGGTCGGCTCTCCGCCGACGACGATCTCGGCGCCCTCGTCCCGCCCTGTTTCCACGAAGGCATGAACCTTCTCGCGATGAGGCTTCGAGATCAGCGAGCCCATCTGCGTCTCCGGATTCAGGGGATCGCCGACCTTCAGGTGACCCGCGGTCTCGACGAAACGGGCCACGAAGTCGTCGTACAGCGGTCTCTCGACCAGGACGCGCGAGCGAGCATCGCAGCTCTGGCCGGCGGCGTAGTAGATCGCATAGACGGAGCTCGGGATCGCGTCCTCGAGATCGGCGTCCGCAAACACGAGGTTCGGGCTCTTGCCCCCTAGTTCCAGCGATATCCGCTTGATCGGGCTCGCCGCAAGCCTCATCACCTCACTTCCCGTCGCCGTCGATCCGGTGAAGGCGACCTTGTCGACGCCGGGGTGTGCGACGAGATACGCGCCGGTCGTGGGGCCGTCGCCGGGGACGATGTTGACGACGCCGGGCGGAATCCCCACCTGCCGCGCGAGCTCGCCGAGGCGTAGAGCCGTGAGCGGCGTTGCGGGATCCGGCTTGAGCACCACCGTGCACCCGGCTGCGAGGGCCGGAGAAAGCTTCCACGCAGCCATCATCAGCGGGTAGTTCCAGGGCACGATCTGCGCGCAGACGCCGACGGGCTCGCGCAGCTGGTAGTAGAGCGCGGAACCGCCAACGGGATGCGCCCGGCCCTCGATCGTCGCGATCGCCGAGGCGAAAAAGCGGAAGTTCTCGACGGCCGCAGCGATCTCGCCCTTCACGGACGAGATCGCCTTGCCGACGTTGCGGGTCTCGAGCTCCGCCAGCTCCTTGCGGTTCTCGTGGATCGCGTCGGCGAGCGCGTGCAGGAGGCGCGACCGCTCGGTCGGCGCCGTCCTGGCCCAGTCGCCGTCGAGCGCCGCGCGCGCCGCGTCGACAGCGCGGTCGACGTCGTCGGAGCCCCCCATCGCCGCCCGCGCGAGCGACACGCCCGTCGCGGGCTCCGACAGGTGCCGGACCTCGCCGGCCGTGGCTTCGACCAGCTCACCGTTGATGAAGAGCCCGTACTCGCGCTCGGTGGCGACCGCCATGCGACGAGGACGATACCCCCTTCGACACACACACACACACACACGAAGCGTGAACCACACGGGCGTGGGCAGCGAGACGATCTGTGAGGGGAGACCCCCAGCCGCTCAAAGGTGTGCCCTTCGGGCACCGAGACCATCGGGAGGAGGCTGGGCGAACCTACGTAGACGCGAAGCGCTCGAAGAGCGCGGCCTGTCCCTGTCCTACGCCGACGCAGAGCGTCGCGAGCCCGTACCGCCCACCGCGTCGCCGCAGCTCGTGAAGAAGCGTCACGACGAGCCGCGCGCCGCTCATGCCGAGGGGGTGGCCAAGCGCGATCGCGCCGCCGTTCACGTTCACGCGCGCGGGGTCGAGACCGAGCTCGCGGATGACCTGCAGGCTCTGCGAAGCGAACGCCTCGTTCAGCTCGACGAGGTCGATATCCGCGACGTCGATACCCGCGCGAGCAACAACCTTCCTCACGGCCGGAATCGGGCCGATCCCCATCACCCGCGGATCGACACCCGCAACGGCGCTCGCCACGAACCGCCCGAGCGGCTCCGCGCCGAGCTCGCGGGCGCGGTCCTCGCTCGCGATCACGAGGGCCGCGGCGCCGTCGTTCACGCCGCTCGAGTTCCCTGCGGTCACGGTCCCTCTCTCGCGAAACGCCGGTTTGAGAGTTCCGAGCTTCTGGGCGTCCGTGTCCGGTCGGGGGTGCTCGTCTCGCCCGACGCCCTCAAGTGCCACGAGCTCCGCCGCGAAGCGGCCCTCCTTGTCCGCCGCGGCCCAACGCTTTTGGCTCTCGAGAGCGAACGCGTCCTGTTCCTCGCGCGAGATTTCCCACCGCTCCGCCACGTTCTCACCCGTCTCGCCCATGGACTCGAGCGGGAACATGTCGGCCAGGCGCGGGTTCGGAAAGCGCCAACCGAGCGTCGTGTCCCACACCGTCCGGTCGCCGCGCGGATAGGCGCGCTCCGGTTTCCCAAAGACGAACGGCGCGCGGGTCATCGACTCGACACCGCCTGCGACGAAGAGATCTCCGTCGCCCGCGCGAATTGCGTGACACGCCGAAACGACCGCGGTGAGGCCGGACGCACACAGGCGATTGACGGTCACCCCCGCGACCTCCTGCGGAAGCCGGGCGAGGAGCGCGGCCATACGCGCGACGTTCCGGTTGTCCTCGCCCGCCTGGTTCGCGCAGCCGAAATACACGTCCTCGATGTCGGACGCAGGGACGGCCGCACGCTCGACGGCTTCGCGGATGACGAGCGCAGCGAGGTCGTCTGGCCGATGATCCGCGAGCGCGCCACCGTAGCGGCCGACGGGCGTCCGAACGGCCGAAAGAATCACGGCTTCGGCCACGGGATGAGTGTAGTCCGCCGCTACGAGACGAACTCGACGCGAACGGGCTGGTCGAAGGCTCCGAGCGCTTCGGCACGACGAAGGAGCTCCTCGACCGCCTTCCGGCCCTCGTCGCCGTAGTCCTCGGTGAGGGTGTTCACGTACATCCCGACGAAGCGGTCGGCCAGGCGCAGGTCGAGGCCGCGTCCGAAGCGCAGCGCGTACTCGAGCGCCTGCGGACGCGAGCGCAGGCCGACGGCGATCGATTCGCCGAGGACGTCGGACAGCTCACGGAGGACGTCGTCGCCAAGATCGCGCCGGGCGACGTTGATCCCGAGCGGGAGCGGAAGGCCCGTTTCGAGCAGCCACCACTCACCCA
>JALZEM010000236.1 GCA_030862005.1 Actinomycetota bacterium
GGCCGCCGTGGTCGGCGGCGCGCTGATCCAGGGCGGCTCGGCAGGCGGGGAGGTGCACGGCCGGACGGCGACGACGCCCGAGCGCCAGCCGGAACGGCCGGCGCTCGAGCTCGCGTTGACAGACCGCGACGACGCGGAGGCGCGGGAGCTTCGCGAGGCCGAACGCCTCTACGAGACGGGCGACGACGAGGCGGCAAGACGCCGGTTCGACCGGCTCCTCGCGGCAAATCCGAGCTCGATCGAAGCGGCGATCGGGGCGGCGATCGCGGCGTGGCCGGATGCGACGATCGCGCGGCTCCGATCGCTGGTGCGCGAAGCGCCCGAAAGCGCGAGGGCACACCTCAACCTCGGGCTCGCGCTCATCGCGGCCGGGAAGCTCGAGGACGCACGACGCGCGTGGCGCGAGGCCGAGAGCGTCGACCCGGACTCGCCGGCCGCGCTCCGCGCGGATGATCTCCTACACCCGGAGATGCCGCCCGGACGTCCTCAGCTCGTCCTGAACGCCGATTTGCCACGGGCGATCGCCCGCCTCTCCTACGCGGAGCAGCTCCCCGTGCTCGAGCGGCGCGCAGAGGCCGGCCGCGCCGGGGATTGGCTCCTCTACGGGAGCGTGCTCGAGCGCCACGGCCGCCGGGCGAGCGCGCAGCAGGCGTACGAGCGCGCGTTCGCGCTCGAGCCCGAGAATCTGGCGACCCAGACCGCGGTCGCCGTGATCCGCTTCGACAAGGACGATCCAGCGGCCGCGTTCTCGCGTCTCGGCCCCCTCGCCGCGAAGCATCCGGAGGCGGCGATCGTCCGATTTCACCTCGGCCTCATGCTACTCTGGCTGCCGAACGTCGCCGAGGCTCGTGAGCAGCTTCGCGTCGCCGTAGAAGCGGCTCCAGGCGGCTTCTACGCACGGGAGGCGCGCCGGATCCTCGCACGTCTCGAGGGCGTCGAATAGGACCTGTTGACCCGCAAAATAGGCCGTTCGGCCCATGGCGCCGGCCGGTCACCCGTGGCAGAGTCGCGCGTACGTCGAAGGATATTTGAGACACTGCGGCCGTTGACGTCTCGCACCGGGGCCTCTACGGTCAGAAGGGAGGCCTCCATGCAGGCCGTTGGGGGGCGTCGAGCCGAGGGGGATGAAACGTTAACGCTTGACCACGACGAGATGAGGGCGCTCGTCCGCCAGGGCCAGGAAGCTGGGTTCCTCACGCACGAAGCGATTGCGTCGGCGCTCGACGAGCTCGGCCTCGAGCCGCCTCAGCTCGACGAGTTCTACCACGCGCTCGAGGAGCTCCAGATCGACGTGCTCGATGAGGCCGTCGACGAGGAATCACTCGACCTCGCGCCCTCCGAGCCCGATGTCTCGACAGACACCCTCCAGCTCTTCCTCAAGGACATCGGCCGTGTCCCGCTGCTGACGGCCGCGCAGGAGGTCGAGCTCGCCAAGCGCATCGAGCGCGGCGATCTGACGGCCAAGTGCAAGATGGTCGAGTCGAACCTCCGCCTCGTCGTCTCGATCGCGAAGAACTACCGAAACCAGGGCCTCCCGTTCCTCGACCTGATCCAGGAGGGGACGATCGGCCTCGTTCGCGCGGCGGAGAAGTTCGACTACCGGAAGGGCTTCAAGTTCTCGACCTACGCGACGTGGTGGATCCGCCAGGCGGTCGCCCGGGCGCTCGCCGACAAGGCGCGGACGATTCGCATGCCGGTTCACGTCGTCGAGAAGCTCAACAAGATCGCTCGCGCCGAGCGGCGTCTCCTCGCCGAGCATGGGCGTGAACCGACCTCGGCGGAGGTCGCCCGCGAGCTCGAGTACGACGTCGAGGAGGTCGAGCAGATCAGGAGGAGCGCACAGGCGCCTGTCTCGCTCGAGAAGCCGGTGGGCGACGAGGAGGACTCGGAGTTCGGCCATTTCATCGCCGACCAGACGACGAGCTCGCCCGACGACGCCGCCGATACCACGTTCCGGAAGGAGGCGCTCGTTCGCGTGCTCGGCATGCTCTCGCACCGCGAGCGTCGCGTGCTCGAGCTCCGCTACGGGCTCGACGGCGAGCAGCCGCGGACGCTCGACGAGGTTGGGCGTGCATTCAACGTGACGCGCGAGCGCGTTCGCCAGATCGAAAACCAGAGCCTGAAGAAGCTGCAGACGATGGCGGAGGCGCAGAAGCTCCGCACTGTCGCCGCGTAGCCGAAGGCGTACCAGCGCGTCGGCTGGGGAACCGGCCCCCTACACTTCCGCGATGGCGCTTGAATTGCGAACGTCGTGCGAGCGCTGCGGGCGGACGCTCGCGGCGACGGACGAGGCGCACATCTGCGTTTTCGAGTGCACTTTCTGCGCAGAGTGCACCGCCGCGATCGACGCTGTCTGTCCGAACTGCGGCGGCGAGCTCGCCCGGCGGCCCCGGCCGGCTCCCGCCTAGGCGGCCCTAGAATCAACCCGTGGCCCAGCCGGATCCCGCCTGGCTCGATGAGCTGTCCGAGTTCCTCCGTATCCCGAGCGTGAGCGCGGATCCAGCGCATGCCGGCGACGTCTTTCGGGCGGCCGAGTGGGTGCGCGACTTCGTCTGTGGCGCGGGCGGCGGAGCGGAGGTCGTGCCAACCTCCACGCTCCCGCTCACGGTCGGCGAGATTCCGGCGTCGGACCGCGACGGTGACACGCGGACGGTGCTCATCTACGGCCACTTCGACGTGCAGCCACCGGCGCCGCTCGAGGCGTGGCAATCGCCGCCGTTCGAGCCCGAGGTGCGGGACGGCTGGCTTTACGCTCGCGGCGCGGCCGACGACAAGGGGAACCTCTACCTCCTCCTCAAGGCGGCGCAGATGCTCGCACACGAGCGGCGGCTGCCCGTGAACGTCCGCGTGGCGTGCGACGGCGAGGAAGAGACCGGCGGCCATCAGATCGTCGACTTCGTCGCCGCGGACGAACGTGGGGCAGACGCGTGCGTCATCTTCGACGGCCCCATGCCGAAGAAAGACGTCCCCGCGTTCGAGGTCGGCACGCGCGGGCTCATCTACTTCCACGTGCTTGCCCGAACGGGCGAGCGCGACCTGCACTCGGGCCTCTACGGCGGCGCCGCGCTGAACGCCGTCCACGCACTGACGCAGGCGCTCGCAGCCGTCATCGCGGAGCCCGACGAGCTAAAGGAGGGGATCGCAGCTCCGACGGAGGAAGAGCTGGCGGGGTGGCGCGAGCTCGAGCCCGGCGGGGACGTTCTTGCCGACCAGGGTGCGCGTCCGAAGGACGAGCAGGCTGCCGACGAGTTCTACGTCCGCACCTTCGCGGGGATCTCCGTCGACGTGAACGGGATCCACGGCGGCGAGTCGACGCTCCAGAAGACGGTTGTCCCCGTCGAGGCGGAGGCGAACGTCTCGATCCGCCTCGCGCCCGGCCAGGACGTCGACAGGATCGCAGCCTCGTTCGAGCGGCTCGTCCGCGAGGCGGCGCCGCCGGGCGCGGAAATCAAGCTCGAGCGGTGGTCGGCGAGTCCGGCGGCGCTCGTGCCCGCCGACGCGGCTGCCGTCCGACTGGCGCAGGATGCGTTCGAGCGCGCGCTCGGACGGCGGCCGCTGCTCCTCCGGTCAGGCGGAACCTTGCCGATCGTCCCGGCTCTCGGCGACAAGGGGATTCCGACGATCCTGAGCGGCTTCGACGTCCCCGAGGGCAACATCCATTCCCCGAACGAACGCCTGCTCGTCCGCTATCTCCCGCTCGGCGTGGCGGCCGCGCGCGAGACGCTGCTCGCGTTCCGCGACCTGCCGTAGGTCGCCGCGCCCCTGCGCGGGCGGCTACGCGTCGGCCAGACGCCTGCGTTCAGGCGCCGACGGCTTCGGGATCCGCCTGCGCGTGCTCGTGCCCGTGCTCCGGAACGAGCCACGCATGTCCGAACGTCCGCATCGCGTCGATGATCGGGAGGAGCGCTCCCCCCTTGGCGGTCAGCTCGTACTCGACGCGCGGAGGCGACTCGGCGTAGCTCTGCCGAACGACGATCCCGTCCTGCTCGAGCGCGCGTAGACGTTCCGAGAGGGTCCGCGGGCTGATGCCGGGAAGCGAGCGCTCGAGCTCTGAGAACCGGCGCGGCCCTTCCGACAGGTCGTGGACTAGCACGGCCGTCCATTTTGACCCGATGATGTCGGCGGTACATGCGACGGAGCACTCGGCGTCGTGCACCTGCCTCATCGTTCGCATAGACGCATTGTAGTTCAGGCCCGGAACGGCAACGATGCGGCCGTGGCGGGAGCGCGGCTCGGCGTCGATGTGGGTGGCACCTTCACTGACCTCGTCGGTCTCGTCGACGGCGAGCTCGTCACGGCGAAGGTGCCCTCGCTCCCGGAAGACCAGGCCGGCGGCGTTCTCAACGCGCTGCGCGCGGCTGGAGCCGCCGAGCTCGGCGCCATCGCCTTCGCGCACGGAACCACGGTTGCCACGAACGCGCTCCTCGAGCGCCGCGGCGCACGGACGGCGCTCGTCACGACGGAGGGCTTCCGCGACGTCCTCGAGATCGGCCGCCAGAACCGCCCGTCACTCTACGACTTGACGCAGGACCGGCCGCCGCCGCTCGTTCCGCGCGAGTTGCGCTTCACCGTGCGCGAGCGCATGGGACCCGACGGCGTCCTGGCGCCGCTGGACGAGCGGAGCGTCTTCGACATCGTTGCCGCATTGCGCCAGGCGGAGGTCGAATCCGTCGCCGTATGCCTTCTCTTCGCATTTCTCCATCCGGAGCACGAGCGGCGCATCGCCGAGATTCTTCGTGCAGAGCTTGCAGGCGTCCAGATCTGCGTCTCGAGCGAGGTGCTGCCCGAGTTCCGCGAATACGAGCGATTCTCGACGACTGCGGCCGACGCCTACCTCGCGCCGAGGCTCGCCTCCTACCTGCGGAACCTCGAGAGCGTCGCGCGAGAGCTTGACGTTCCGGCGCCCGCAGTGATGCAGTCGTCGGGCGGCCTCGTCGACCTGGGCGAAGCGGCGGAGCACGCAGCCGCATGTCTGCTCTCCGGTCCCGCGGCGGGCGTCGTCGGAGCGGCGCACCTCGCCGCGGCGAGCGGCTACGACGCGGCGATCACCTTCGACATGGGCGGGACCAGCACGGATGTCGCACCCGTCCTCGAAGGAGCCGCCGGGACGACGACCGAGTCGTTCGTCGGCGGAGTCCCCATTCGCTTCCCGACCGTCGACGTCCACACGGTCGGTGCCGGCGGCGGCTCGGTTGCGTGGGTCGACTGCGGCGGTGCGCTGCGAGTCGGCCCGCAGTCGGCGGGGGCCGATCCCGGCCCGGCCGCCTACGGACGCGGGGGCGAGGAGGCAACCGTCACCGATGCGAACCTCCTGCTCGGCTACCTCGCGGAAGCGGCCACGCTCGGCGGCGAGATCGTTCTGCGGCGGGAGCTCGCCGAGAACGCGCTGTTGCGCCTCGGCGAGCGGCTTGGTCTCGACGTCCTGGCGACCGCGCAGGGCGTCATCCGCGTCGCGAACGCGGAGATGCTCCGTGCGCTTCGCCTCGTAAGCGTCGAACGGGGGCTCGATCCGCGCGACTTCGCGCTCGTCGCCTTCGGCGGCGCCGGGCCGATGCACGCGTGTGCTCTCGCCGAGGAGCTCGAGATGAAAACGGTGCTCGTCCCGCGGGCGAGCGGCGTTCTAAGCGCGCTCGGCCTCGCCGTGTCGGACGTCCGCCGCGACTACGTCCGTGCGGTCGTTGGCGCCGAGGGCGACGTCGAAGAGGCGTTCGCCGAGCTCGAGCACCGGGCACGGAGCGACCTCGATTCGCCGCGGCTCGCACGGCGAGCCGACATCCGCTATCGCGGCCAGGCATTCGAGCTGACGGTCTCCGCGGACGACATGCCGCGCCTCGACGAGCGCTTTCACGCTGCCCACGATCGCCGTTACGGGTACCGGATGGACGAGGAGCCCGTCGACCTCGTGAACGTGCGCGTCACGGCATCCGTCTCGACGGAGAAGCCCATGATCCGCGAACGCGCTCGATCGAACAACGCGGCCCACGAGTCGCGTCGCGCGAGCTTCGACGGCAAGTGGGTCTCGGTCGCGGTTTACGATCGGGCCGCACTCGGGGCCGGGTCCGAGCTCACGGGCCCCGCGATCGTCGAGCTTGCGGAGGCGACGTGCGTCGTCCGGCCTGGGTGGCGCGGCCGCGTCGACGAAGTCGGGACGCTCGTGCTCCAGCGGTGATCGGGAAGCGGCTCGACGCGGTCACGCTCTCGGTTCTCGCGAGCGCCCTCGCAGGGATCGCGGACGAGGCGGGCGCCCTCCTGGTTCGTACCGCGTACTCCTCCAACATCAAGGAGCGGCGCGACTGCTCCGCGGCGTTGTTCGACGCGGCGGGGCGTATGGTCGCGCAGGCCGAGCACATCCCCGTCCACCTCGGCGCGATGCCCGAGGCCGTGGCCGCCGTGATCGAGCGAGAGCCGGAGCCCGGCGACGTGTTTGTACTCAACGACCCGTATTCGGGCGGGACGCACCTGCCCGACATCACGCTCGTCTCGCCGCTCGCGCCGGTGGACGCCGTGGTCGGGTACGCCGTGACCCGTGCGCACCATTCCGACGTCGGCGGCGTGAGCCCCGGTTCGATGCCGAGCGGGTCCCGTGAGATCTACCACGAGGGCCTGATCATCCCGCCCGTCCGCCTCGTGCGAGCCGGCGACTACGTGGGCGACATGCTCGACCTCATCCTCGCGAACGTCCGCACTCCAACGATCCGGCGCGGCGACCTCCGGGCGCAGATCGCCGCGAACCGTCTCGCCGAGCAGCGACTCGGCGAGCTGATCGACCGCAGAGGCTCTGACGTCGTGGACGCGGCGTTCGAGGAGGTCCTCGAGTACGCGGAGCGCCGTGCGCGTGAGGCGATTCGCGAGCTTCCGGACGGGAGCTATGCCGCCAAGAGCGAGATCGAGGGCGACGGCGTCGGCAACGAGGACATTCCGATCCGCGCGACGATCACGATCGAGGGCGACGAGATGACGATCGACTTCGAAGGGAGCGCCGTCGCGGTCCCGGGAAACATCAACTGCCCGCTCGCCGTGACCCGGTCGGCGTGCTACTTCGCGCTGCGCGTCCTGCTTCCGAGCGACGTGCCGTCCAACGCAGGCGCCTATGCGCCCGTGACGATCCGCGCGCCAGCGGGCAGCGTCGTGAGCGCGGAGCGGCCGTCCGCCGTTGTCGCGGGCAACGTCGAGACGAGCCAGCGGATCGCCGACACCGTCCTCCTCGCGCTTGCAGCCGCCGCCGACGTGCCCGCGCAGGGGCAGGGGACGATGAACAACGTCGTGATCGGGGGGCGCGAGTGGACGTACTACGAGACGATCGGCGGCGGACAGGGAGCGAGCAGCCACGGCCCGGGTCCTTCCGGAGTCCACGTCGGTATGACGAATACGCTGAACACGCCGATCGAGGCGCTCGAGCTCGAGCTTCCGCTGCGGGTCGAGCGCTACGAGCTTCGCGACGGTACGGGGGGCGAGGGCCGCCACCGGGGTGGCGACGGCGTCGTCCGCGCAGTGCGCACCCTCGCGCCGGCGACGCTTTCGCTCCTGACCGACCGCCGTCGCCACGGACCAGAAGGCGCGAAGGGCGGTGGGACGGGTGCGACGGGTGAAAACCGGCTGAACGACGAGCTGCTGCCGGCGAAGGTGAGTCGCGAGCTCAGCGCAAACGACGTGGTGACCGTCGAGACGCCGGGAGGGGGCGGCTGGGGTAAACCCGAGGAAGAGGAGGAGCCGGGCGCCGAAGAGTCTGCGGCAAGCTCTCCAGCTAACCCGGCTCGTTGACTATTGTAGACAGGACCTCGCGGTAGTCAAACGATTCGTGCCTTACGCTGCGACGATCACCATGGTGGCGGGGCGTGCACCCACCGGCCGCCGACCATCGTCGCCACGACCTTCACGTCTGTCAGTTCCTCCGGAGGACCGCTAACCGGGTCGCGGTCGAGGACGACGAGATCCGCGAGCTGTCCCGGGACCAGGCGGCCGCGCTTGCGCTCGTCGCGCGCGAGCCAGGCGGGGGTGACGGTCGTCGCCAAGAGCGCGTCTTCGACCGAGACGGCCTGCTCCGGGTGCCACGCCTCGCGATCGTCGAGCGAGCGGAGAACGCCCGCGCGGATACCCAGCAGCGGATCGAGCTCCTCGATCGGCGCATCGGACCCGTTCACCACGACCGCGCCGGTCTCGAGCAGGGACCGGTAGGCGTACGCGCGATCCGTCTTCCCGGCCCAGAGCCGGTCGGCGACGTCGCGATCCGACGGCGCGTGGCTGAACTGGACGGACGCAGCGACGCCGATCCGCTCGAAGCGCGGGATGTCGTCCTCCGCGAGGAGCTGCGCGTGCTCGATCCGCTGGCGCAGCCCGCGCGGCCGCCACTCGTCGGCCGTCGACTCGAAGGCATCGAGCGCCTCGCGGTTCGCGAGGTCGCCGATCGCGTGCACCGCGACGGGAAACCCGGCGCACGCCGCCCGCCGGACGATGCCGGCGAACTCTTCGGCGCCCGTGATCTGGACGCCCGAGCCGTCGAGCAGCCGCGCCGTCTGTGAGCCGAGCGTCCCATCCATGAACACCTTGATGTAGCCGACACGGACCATGTCGTCGCCGAACCCCGACGCGATTCCGAGCTCGTCGAGGTGCTCGATCCGGTCGTGGGGAAGCGATTGCCAAACACGGAGCGTCAGCGACCCTTCGTCACGGAGCCGCTGGAAGACCGGGAGCGCGCCGAGGCCGCCGTCCTTGTCGTGAATCGCTGTCACGCCGCGCGCGTTCGCGATTCGAAGGGCCGCGCGAGTCGCATCGACCCACTCGGCCTCCGTGACCTCGATGTGGGTCGCCCTGAACCGCCAAGCCGACTCCTCGCGCAGGACGCCGGTGGGCTCGCCCCGGTCATCGAGCTCGACGACCCCGCCGTCGACGCCGAGGTCCCCATCTGCGCGCGCGAGCGCCGCCGAGTTGAGCCAGATGCTGTGGCCGTCATGAGCGACCAACGCCACCGGCACGTCGCCCGTGACGGCATCGAGCGCCTCCTTCGTCGGCTCGACGGGCGGAGCCCACTCGGCGTTTCGCCAGCCGCGCCCTTGCAGCCAGCCGCCGCCACGGTTTGCCGCGATCGCTTGCGCGACACGCGCGAGCGCCTCGTCGAGCGAGCGCGTGCCTTCGAGTCGAACCTGGCGCTGCGCGAGCGCCCATTGCGGAAAGTGAACATGAGCGTCCGTGAACCCGGGAACCACGCAGCGTCCACCGA
>JALZEM010000253.1 GCA_030862005.1 Actinomycetota bacterium
GGATCGCCTCGCCCGTCAACAGGATCCAGTACGGCCGCGGGAAGCGCTCCGCATGGGTCCGCGCGCGCATGAGCCTCTCGCGTGCAGGCTGCACCGCGGCGATTGTAGGGCTCGCCCGGCGGACGCCGGTTAGGGCACGTTGCTGTGTGCGAGCGCGCTGTGCGCCCGTGCGATCACGTCGTCTCCTGTGTGACCACGTCGCCACGTCGCCGCGACGACGCGGACGCTCGGGCCATACGTGAGTCGCGAAGAAATCTCGGCCGCGCATTCGTCGGCGGCTTGCTCGTCACCGGGAGCGATCAATGCGATCCGCCGACCGCTGAAGCGGGCCGCTGTTCCGCCGTAGCGAGCCGCGGTGCGCTGCACGGCGCGTGCCACGCGCTTGATCGCTTCGTCTCCAGCGCCGAACCCCTCGTCGGCGTTGATCCGTGCGAGGTCGGCGAGCTCGACCATGATCACGGAGAATGGGCGATCCTCGAGCGTGGCGCGGTGCGCCTCGGCCGCGGCGGCCTCATGCAGGTAGCGGTGCGAGTAGAGCAGGGTGAGGTTGTCCGTCAGCGCGATCGACGACGCGCCGAGAATCGGTTCGCCGTCGGTCATGCGTAGGTCGATCTCGGGGTCGGCCAGCGCGTCGTGGAGCGGATCGGGTTCCTCGCTCAGCGGGTTCCGGCGGACCTCGTCGACGAACAGCCGGACGACAACGGGGTCGAATTGCGTCCCTGCGCAGCGTCCTAGCTCCTCGCAGGCCTCGCCCAGCGACATCCGCCCTCGGTACGGCCGGTCGGCGGTCATCGCGCTGAAGGCGTCCGCAACCGCGATGACGCGCGCCTCAATCGGAATCTCCTCGCCCTTGAGCCCCGCCGGATAGCCGTCCCCGTCGTAGCGCTCGTGGTGGTGGAGGATCGCGAGCTCGGTCGGGCGGAGGGCAGGAACCTTCTGGACGAGGCGGTAGCCGATGCGGGGGTGGAGCTGGACGACGCTTCGCTCCTCGGCGGTCAGCTCGCCCGGCTTGAGGAGGATCCGCTCGGTGATCCCAATCTTTCCGATGTCGTGAAGGAGCGAGCTGTAGACGAGCGCTTCCCGCCGCTCCGACTCGAGACCGAGCCGGTCGGCCACGGCTGCGACGTAGGCCGCGACCTCCTCGGCATGCCCGCGCAGGAACCGGTCCTTGGCTTCGATCGCGTCGGCGAGGACGCGCACCGTTCCGACGTAGGAGGTTCGAAGCTCGTGACTAAGCCGCTGGTTGTGGAGGACGGCACCCGCGTGGTCGCCGAGCGCGAGGAGCACGTCGTCGTCGTAGTCGTGGAAGCCGCCTTCCTTGTTCGCGAGGACGACGACGCCGCTGAACTTGTCCGCGATGTAGATCGGGATCGCGAGGAGGTTGTGGATCTCGTCGTCCGCCCGAGTCTTTCGTTCCGGGGCGATGTCGACCTCTTGCTCGCGCAGGGTCACATCCTTCTCGATCACCTCCCGGGCGAACCGGTCCGCGACCGCGCTGTTCTCGGGGTCGTGCTCGAAGCCCTCGTGGCAGATGAGATCGAGGTCGCCGTCGCTGTCGAGGTCCTCGCGGGAGAGGAGAAGGCCTTTCTGCGCGCCGACGAGCGCGATCGCGGTTCGGAGAACGAGCTGGCGGGTGTCGTTCGTGTCGCCCAGGACGCCACGCTCCTTCTGGAGGCGCATGATCTCCGAGCGAAGGTGGAGCGCCCATTCCTTCTCGTCGCGCCGCGCCTGCTCGACCCGCGCGCGTGAGCGCCGCTCCTGCATGAGCTCCTGGTTTCGCTCCTGGAGCTTCGCCTCGAGGTCTTCGCGCGTCTCGCGGAGCGCTCTCTCCTGCCCTTCGAGGCGCGCGGTGAACTCTCGCGCGGCCGCCTCGCGCTCTGCGCGCTCCCGCTGCGCGAGCTCGGCGGCCTCGCGAAATCGCCCCTCGACCTCGTCCTGGCGCGCGCGAAGCTCGGCCTCGCGTTGCGCGGACTCGGTCGCAAGCCGCTCGCGCTCCGCGTTGTGCACCGAGTCGAGCTCCTCGCGCCGCGTCTTCTCAGTCGCCCAACCGAGCAGCGCGAAGACGCCGGCCGTGAGCATGACGAGGAGAAGCGGAATCGACACGCGGCGGTCGTCGAGGCGATTCGATCCCGCAAACGCGAGCCCTACGGCGACTGCGGTCGCGCCGAGAAATACCGCCGTCGCGATCGCGAGAGACCGGTGCCGAAAGAGGGGCGCCATAGCCGCGGTTGCTCCGCCGAGCTTAGGAAGGAAACGCAAAAACCGTTCTCGCAGGATACGTTCTTCCGGCGGGAAAGCCAGGCCCGACACCTCGCCGCGATGTCCGACCGAGTGCTCACAGAGCAAGAGTTGAACCGCGCGTTACTCGCGCGCCAGCTTCTCCTCCAACGAAGGCCGTTGCCGCTTCCGCGCGCGGTCGAGCAGGTGGGTGGGCTGCAGACGCAATACGCGCCTTCGGCGTACATCGGCCTTTGGTCGCGGGTGGAGGGGTTTCAGCGGGACGCACTCACGCGGGCGCTCGAGCGCCGCCGGGTGGTCCAGGGGACGCTCATGCGGATCACCATCCACATCGTCTCCGCGCGCGACTACTGGCCGATGGCCCTCGCCGTTCGCCGGAGCCGCCGGGACGCCTGGCTCCGACAACGGCGCGGGCGTGCCGATGTGCGGAAGATGGAGGCGATCGCGAAGCATGTGCACGCAGAACTCTCCCACGGCCCTCGCCGCCGCGCGGAGATCGACGCGGGACTCGATTCGATGGAGTGGAACGGCGCGGGCCTATGGGTCGACCTCGTGCGCGCCCCGCCGTCGGGGACGTGGGCGCAGCGCCGCGCCGATCTGTACGCCCTCGCGGAGCAGTGGCTTGGTGCGCCCGGGGACGTGAGGTCGGAGGACGGCGTCGAGCTGCTCGTTCGACGCTATCTCGGCGCATTCGGCCCCGCGCCGGCGACCGACATTGCCGATTGGGCCGGGCTCCCCGTCGCGGACGTCAAGGGGGCTCTTGACCGGCTTCCGCTCCGCCGCTTTCGCGACGAGCAAGGCCGGGGGCTGGTCGATCTCCAGCGGGCCCCCCTTCCGGATCCCGACACGCCCGCGCCGGTCCGGTTCCTACCGACGTGGGACGCGACGCTTCTCGCGCACGCGCGCCGATCCGGAATTCTTCCCGAGCCGTACCGGCCGCTCGTCTTCAACGCGAAGACGCCGCAATCAGTTTCCACGTTCCTCGTCGACGGGCGCGTCGCGGGAACGTGGAAGTACGACGGGAAACGGGTCGTCGCCGAGCCGTTCGATGCGTTGCCGCGGCCGGCGCGGAGGGAGGTCGAAGAGGAGGCTGCGCGCCTGGCGGCGTTCCACGCGTGAACGGGCGGAACACGGCGGCCACGGGCACGTATGAAGCGCGGCGCTACGCCTCGAGGAGGCGCTTCAGGCTCTCGAAATTCGCGTCGACGCCGCGTCTGACGGTGCGCGCTGCGAATGGACCAAGCAGCCCTCCGATGCCGCCGAGGTCGACCTCTGCGCTGAGCGAGATCATCGTTCCGCCGTTTTCGTCCGTGAAGCGGTACCGATAGGTGAATGGCGTCGGTCCCTGACTTGCTCGTACGACGACTTCTTCGGGCGGCGTCGCGCTGACGACCTCGACGAGATTCTCGGCGCGTCCGGACGGCAGGTCGCGTTCCATGCGGTAACGCCTGCCGCTGGCTACAGGACGGACATCTCGAACGGCCGAGTTCCAGCGGGGATAGGTCGCGGGGGCGGCCACGACCGCGAACGTCTTGCCGCGGCGGGTCGATCTGGACGCGCGTTTCGAAGCTGATCAGAGGCCGCCGATAACCCGTTATCGAGGTCGCCTCAACCGCGATCACGCGAACGCCGTGACTGCCTCGGCAGGATGACCGCTCTTAGCGCGGCTGGGGAACGACGCGAATGTACGGGCGCGGCGACTCCCATCCTTCGGGATACGTCTTCTTCGCCTCCTCGTCCGAGACGGAGCCGGCGATGATGACGTCGTCGCCCTGCTGCCAATTCACCGGTGTCGCCACCTTGTGCTTGGCCGTCAGCTGCATCGAGTCGATCACCCGCAGCACCTCGTCGAAGTTCCGGCCCGTCGTCATCGGATAGACGAGGATCAGCTTGATCTTCTTGTCCGGGCCGATGACGAAGACGTTCCGCACCGTCTGGTTGTCCGCCGGCGTCCGCTCGGCCGGGTCGCCCGACGTTTCCGCCGGGAGCATCCCGTACAGCTTCGAGACGTTGAAGTCGGCGTCGCCGATGATCGGGTAGTTCGGCGCATGCCCCTGCGTCTCTTCGATGTCCTTCGCCCACCTCGCATGGTCGCCGGCCGGATCGACCGAGAGCCCGATGATCTTCACGTTCCTGCGGTCGAACTCCGGCTTGATCTTCGCCATGTACCCGAGCTCGGTCGTGCACACGGGGGTGAAGTCCTTCGGGTGAGAGAACAGCACCGCCCACGAATCGCCGATCCAGTCATGGAACCGGATCCGCCCCTCCGTCGTCTCCGCCTCGAAGTCCGGCGCAGTGTCACCAATCTGAAGAGCCATCTTCTCCTCCTCTCGCCCCGCGTTCGCAGAGGAGAGCGTAGTCGTCGGGGAGCGGGCCGTGAAGCGTGTCGTGGCGATGTTGTCCATCGCGTGAGGCGATGCCGCCCACAAGGTGCTCTCACGGCCGGATCCCGCGCCCGCGGCCGGCGGAGCACCGATGCCGCGACTCGTGCAAACACGGCGAACCTCCCGTTTCGTGCGGTCAAGACAGGCCGGACTCCTCCTGCGCGGTCAGGCCCGCTGGCGAGCTTTCTTGGGCGGTTGCCGCTTCTGGGCGACCGCGAGCCCGAAGCCCGGAAGCAGCGAGATCCAGGCCGAACGCGCGAACCCGACGCTGCTGAAGAGCTCGCGGAACTGAGTCGGCGTCTTGAAGCCGATCCAGCCTGGGTCGGAGGCACGTGCGAGCGGTGCGCTCATCCGGTTGAACCAGGCCGGCCCAGGGTCGACGACGCAGAGAAGACCGCCGTCCCGCAACACACGTAGCGCCTCGCGCGCGGCGGCCTCCGGCGACGGGTAATGGTGATGCGCGAGGCAGTTGTAGACGAGGTCGAAGCGCCCGGCGAACGACCGGGGGAGGTCGCCCACGTCCGCCTGGAAGAACGCGCAGTTGTCGTACCCGTGTGCGCGAGCGGAGGCATGAGCCGTCTGCACCATTCCGGCGGCGAGGTCGATCCCGACTACCTCTCCACGCGGGACGAGCGCGGCCATCTGGCGGAGCTCGCGGCCGGGCCCGCAGCCGGCGTCGAGCAAGCGCCAGTCGGGGCCGAGCCAGGAGCGAACATGAATCAGCGCCTCGTCGAAGATCGTCTGGGAGAAGGGTCGGACGACCGCCTCGTAGACCTCGGGGATCCGGTCGAACTCCGCGACGAGGTGGTCGTGCTGCGTCGCGTTCCCGAGCAGGACCGGGTCTGGGTGCCGCTTCGAGAAGTACGGGCCAAGCCCTCGTCGAGGAAGTCCCATCGGTTCCTCGCCCTCGCGCCCGTCGGCGACAGGGAGGCCCGCGCGCTTGAGCGACCGCGCCGGCTCGAGCACCGCCGCCGTCCACCACCAGAGCGAGGCGGCGAGCGAGCTCTGCGCGAGGAGGCTCGGAGACGCCGTCATCGACCGACGCGGCGGACGACGATCGGGATGGTGGTTCCACTGAGGCCCGGTACGCGGAGCTCGCCGTGGAGATCGGCCTCGGAAGGCATCGCCTCGTCGATTCCCACAGCCACCCGGACGACCGCTTGCGCACCCGGCCCGAGCTCGAGCGCGGATGGCTCGAAGACGACGGCGGCGTCGATCTGCCGCCCGTCCGGCGTCTTCAGGGCCGACGCGACAACCGTCGCGTCTACGGGCTGGTCGAGCGCGTTCTCGACCACGAACGCACCGAGCGCAGCGCTGCCGGCGGCGCCCTCGAGCACGAGGCTCGCGCGCGGAAGCGACGGCAGGTCTTCCCCTGCCGACGGGAGCTCGGGCCCGCGCTCCCGGAACGGCATGGTCCGGTCAGCAAGCCCCTCGCGCGCCAAGCCGACGACGCC
Organism: Actinomycetota bacterium; assembly: GCA_030862005.1. Classification (GTDB taxonomy): domain Bacteria; phylum Actinomycetota; class Thermoleophilia; order Gaiellales; family Gaiellaceae; genus JACCYG01. The sequence goes on from JALZEM010000253.1 coordinate 6,077, forward strand.
GCGCGCGTATTCCGTCGTCAACTCGCGAACGGCACGCAGGTAGGCGACGTACGCGTCGGCGGACCGCCGGGAGAGCTCACCGATCGGCGAGGCCATTTACCGCCCGTGGCCCGGGCAGGGGCGCTCGCAGTAGAAGTGGTCGTACCAGTGGTGGACGAGATCGGGGCAGTCCTCGACGTCGAGCTCGTGGCACGCGTCCGAGCCACCAGAGGCTGTGACCGTCCAGCGAACGTAATGATCGTGGCATCCGAGGACCCAGACGAGAGCCTCGCGGCTCTCACCCGAGGAAGCCGACGTGGGAAGGCCGAGCGTCAGGGTCGCGACGCCTCGTTCCATCGGGCCGAGGGCGAGCTGAGCGGGCTCGACGTTGACGTCCTTCTCGTCCTCGCCTGCGGAGACGAGCCGCACGGTCCGCTTCTGTAGGCCGCAGTTCGTGACGCGAATCCGAAGAACCGCGGTCCCGCCGGCGCAGATCGCACTCTTCACCTCACCGAGCGATTTCGGGACCCAGCACGGCGGCGGGATCTCACAGGAGCAGCCGCTCGGGATCACGCGGCCGACGACGTCACCCACCATCGGGCTCGCGGCGACCGCCTGGAGAAGATCGGCCCCCATTCGCGCTCCGCTTCGGATCGAGTCGACGACGCGCGTCTGCGTGCTCATGCGGCCTCCTTTCGCCTGCGGCGAGGCGCCGTCTCCTCGACGTGCACCTCGATGGAGAGATTGAGGTTCGCTATCTCCCAGGTCGAGCTGTAGATCGCGCCAGGGCGAAGCTCGCTGCCGAAGCGAAGCGCCGTCCGCAGCTCGCGAGACTCCTCGGGAACGAGCGTCCCGGCGCCGCTCTCGACTGAAACGCGCACGAGCCCGCCGTGCCGCTCGCTCAGGAAATCCATCAGGCGGGCGAGGCGCTGCTCCCCCGACTCGGCGCTCTCGCGGAGGGCCGCGTGCACGGCTTCCTCGATCCCACCTCGCTCGAGCAGGTTGAACGCGTAGGCGCGTTGAATCTCGACGGCGACGTTGCCCCTGTTCACGAGCGTCAGGCTTATCTGGGCGTCGGAACCGGGAGCGACGGCGATCGTGAAGGACGCGGGGCTTGCGTCGAGATCGGGCTGGG
>JALZEM010000262.1 GCA_030862005.1 Actinomycetota bacterium
CCTCTCCGGGCCAGGGCGCGAGGAGGAGCAGGATCTTGGCGCCCCCGTCGCTGCGGACGAAGTGGCGCTCGTCCGGCTCAAAGTGGACGAGCGTGCCGACCGGCGCGTCAATCTCGTCGCCTCCCGCACCGATCCGTGCCGATCCGTCCACCACGACCACCCACGTGTGCTCCTTTACCTGGTGCTCCCCGAGCTCCTGGCCCGCGTCGAGGCCGACGAGCACGGCGCGGGCCTCGTCCTCGCTCAGGAGAACGACAGGCGAGCGGCTGCCATCCGGTGTCGCGATCTGAGGGAGCTTCCAGCTCTGCACGGCGAGCGCGAGTCTAATCTTGGTGCCGCGCATGCCGTCGGATTTTCCGCGCGTCGTTCCGATGCTCTCGTTCGAGGATGTCGGTGCTGCCGCAGAATGGCTCGCGCGAGCGTTCGGTTTTCGCGAGCGCCTGCGCTACACCGAGGCCGACGGGCGCGTAACGCACGCCGAGGTCGAGCTCGGCGACGGCGTCGTGATGCTCGGAAACCCGGGTCCCGACTACCAAAGCCCGGCGCGGCACCGTGAGGTGTGTGCGCACGCCCGGCGCTGGTCGGCCGTTCCATTTGTCATCGACGGCGTCCACGTGTTCGTCGATGACGTCGACGCTCACTGCGAGCGAGCCCGTGCTGCCGGTGCGACCATCGTTTCTGAGCTCGAGGACACGCCCTTCGGCGATCGCCACTACCGAGTCGAGGACATCGAGGGCCACCGCTGGATGTTCGGCCAGCGGGTCCGCGACGTCGCGCCGGAGGAATGGGGCGCGACCGTCGCCTGAGTGCTCGCGGGGCAACATTAGACTCAAAGGCGGTATGAGCCTCGACGTCGCCCGCCTCGAGCTCGGCCCGATCGGCACGAACTGCTATCTCGTGCGGAACCCGGGCGCGGCTGAGGCCGTGGTCGTCGATCCGAGCGGCGATGCGGCCGAAATCCGGCTCGAGCTTGCTCGACGCGGTGCGCGCTGTGTCTCGATTCTGATCACGCACGGCCATTGGGATCACCTGGGCGCCGTGGCCGAGCTCGCGGAGGGAACGGACGCGCCGGTCCACATGGCGGACGACGAGCGGTTCCTCCTCGAGAACGTCAACGAGTACGTTCCAGGCGGGGTGCACATCCGCGCGCATACGCCGGAGGTGCTGCTTCAGGGGGACGAGACGCTCGAGCTCGCGGGGATCACGTTCGAGACGCTCCGCGTCCCGGGCCATTCTCCGGGTCATCTCGCCTACTACGCCGACGGAGCGCTCTTCTCGGGCGACGTCCTCTTCGCGGGGTCGGTCGGGCGCGCGGACCTTCCGGGCGCCGACTGGCAGCTCCTGCTCGCTTCGATCGGCGCGCTTGTCGAGCGATTCCCGCCGGAAACCGTCGTGTATTCGGGGCATGGTCCGCCCACGACGCTCGGTCACGAGCTCGCGTCGAACCCGTTCCTCGGCGAGCTGCGGGCAGCGCGCCGGTGAAGATCGAAGCGCCGCGCGGAACGCATGACATCCTCCCGTCCGAGCAGCCGCTCTGGCAACACGTGATCGAGGAGGCGGAGCGGCTGTCCGCGCTCTACGGCTACCGGCGGATCCAGACGCCCGCCTTCGAGGACACGGCGCTCTTCACCCGGACCTCGGGCGCGGGGTCCGACGTCGTCCAGAAGGAGATGTACACGTTTGACGACCGCGGCGGCCGCTCGCTCACCCTGCGCCCCGAGGGGACGGCACCGATCTGCCGCGCCTACCTCGAGCACGGCCTCCACCGCGAGCCACAACCGCAGAAGCTGTACACGATTGCAACGATGTACCGCTACGCCGCGCCGCAAAAGGGGCGATACCGCGAGCACTGGCACCTCTCGGTCGAGGCGATCGGGTCAGACGATCCGGCCCTCGACGCCGAGCTCATCCAGCTCTACGACTCGCTCCTCCGGAACCTCGGCGTCGCGCACTACGCGCTCAAGCTGAATTCGATCGGCGATGCGCATTGCCGGCCCGCGTATCTCGAGCGGCTGAACGAGTGGCTTGCGGAGCACGACGTTGACCTGGACGACGAGACGAGGACGAAGGCGCGTACGAGCCCGCTGCGCGTCTTCGACAACCTCGATGCCAAGCCGCCGCCTGTCGGGGCCGCACTCGCGGAGGCTCCGAAGATCGGCGACTCCCTCTGCGCGGCGTGCGCCGAGCACTTCGCAGCGGTCCGTGCATTCCTCGATGCGTACGACGTCTCGTACGCCGTCGAACCGACGCTCGTCCGCGGCCTCGACTACTACACGCGTACGACCTGGGAGTTCGTGGGACCCGAGCACGGCGCCCAGAGCACGATCTCCGGCGGCGGGCGCTACGACGGCCTGATCGAGGAAATCGGTGGGAAGCCGACGCCCGGAGTTGGCTTCGGCGCCGGGATCGAACGGCTCTTGATCGCACTCGAGGACGCGGAAGCGGTCGTTCCGGACGCCGCAGGCATCGATTTCTTCTTCCTCGTCGAGCCGGATGCGGACCGGACGGCCGCGCTCCTAGAGATCGCAAAGCTCCGAGAGGCCGGGCTCGCGTGCGACACCGATTACGCGGGCCGCTCGCCCAAGGGGCAGCGAACACAGCTGGCCAGGTCAGGCGCGCGCGGGTTCGTGCACGTGCACCGCGACGGCGCCGTCGTCAAGGCGAGTCCGGACAGCGACGAACGGGCAGTGGATGTCGAGCGGATCGCCGAGACCGTCCTCGCGTGACGTGGCGCGACCTCATGTGCGGCGAGGTGCGTCCCGACCACGTCGGGCAGCACCTGACGCTCGCAGGCTGGGCTGACACACGCCGGGACCACGGGGGCCTCGTCTTCCTCGATCTGCGCGATCACAGCGGCATCTGCCAGCTCGTCGTCAACCCGGCCCGATCGCCCGACGCGATGGCTGCGGCACACGCAGTGCGCAACGAGTTCGTGCTGCGTGCCGAGGGTGAGGTCACTCCTCGCGCACCCGAAGCCGTAAACCCGAATCTTCCGACGGGGGCGGTTGAGGTCCAGGTCGACGAGCTCGAGATCGTTGCACGTTGTCCGCCGCTTCCATTCCAGCTCGACGAGGAGGGTGTGGACGAGACGATCCGGCTCCGCTACCGCTGGCTCGACCTCCGCCGCGAGAAGATGCAGCGCAACCTGCGCCTTTCCTCGGCGGTCGTCTCGGCGATTCGCCGGCACATGGAGTCCCTCGGCTTCGTCGACGTCTGGACGCCCAGCCTCACGAAGGCGACTCCGGAGGGTGCGCGCGACTTCATCGTGCCTGTGCGCCTTCAACCCGGGAAGTTCTTCGCGCTTCCGCAGTCCCCGCAGCTCTTCAAGCAGACGCTGATGGTCGGCGGCCTCGACCGCTACTACCAGATCGCGACGTGCTGGCGCGACGAGGATCTTCGCGCCGACCGCCAGTTCGAGTTTCGCCAGCTCGACGTCGAGCTCGCCTTCGCGACGCGAGACGGCGTGTTCGACGTGCTCGAGGGGGCGGTCGCCGCGTCGTTCGAGGCGCTCGGACGCGAGCCGCCCAAGCGGCCGTTCGCGCGGCTCCCGTGGCACGAAGCAATGGCCCGGTTCGGCTCGGACAAGCCGGACGTCCGCATCGGCCTCGAGATCGAGGACGGGACCGAAATCACGCGCGGCTCGCAGTTCGGCGTCTTCGCGAACGCACCGTCGGTTCGCTACCTGAAGGTGCCGCAGGCGTTCTCGCGCGGTGAGCTTGGGCGCCTCGAGGAGCTCGCGAAGGAGTGGGGCGCGAAGGGGCTCGCGTACCTCGTGTTCGACGAGGCGGGCGAGGTGCGCTCGCCAATCGCGAAGTTCCTGTCGGAAGCGGAGCTGTCGGCGTTCCGGGCCGAGCCCGGATCGACCGTCCTCTTCGGGGCCGACGATCCGCCCGTCGTCGCCCGCGTTCTCGGGATGCTGCGGACCCATATCGCCGAGGCGGTCGGGGTCCCACGCCGGGGTGACGCCTTCCTTTGGATCACCGACTTCCCGCTCTTCGAGTGGAACGACGACGAGGCCCGCTGGACGTTCTCGCACCATCCGTTCACCGGGATAGCGGCCGGCCAGGAGGACAGGATCGAATCCATGCCCGGGAGCGTCGTGAGCCAGGCGTACGACCTCGTCTGGAACGGATGGGAGCTCGGCTCGGGCTCGATCCGGATTCACCAGCCAGAGCTCCTCGCGCGCGTGTTTCGGATGCTCGGCCTCGACGACCAGGAGATCCAGGACCGGTTCGGCTTCTTCCTCGACGTGCTCGAGTCGGGCGCCCCCCCGCACGGCGGGTTCGCGATGGGGCTCGACCGGTTCCTCGCCCTCTTGGCCGGCGAAGCCAACATCCGCGAGGTGATCGCCTTTCCCAAGACCTCGAGCGGCTCCGACCCGATGAGCGGCGCGCCGAGCGAAGTGGAGGAAGAACAGCTGCGCGAGCTCGGAATTCAGACGCGGTTGTCGCCACGCTAGGCAATCGTAGGCGCTTACGTGCAGACCGTTGATCGGGGTGGAGGAGGGATGCCCCCTCATATCGTTTGCCGTTCTATCCGATGAATCTCCATACTTACGGCAGGCGCCGCTACCGAGGGAGGCCCGAAACATGTCCACGCAAGATCCACGACGCGCACCGGCGGCTCCGGCGCTGACAGCGCTACCGCAGGTCCAGGACCTTCCCGTTGCCGAGCAGGGCTACGAACGTGCCCGCGTCGAGGAGGCGTTCGACGCGTTCCGCCGCCACGCAACGGCCCTTCAGGCGCAGCTTCGTGTGCTCCAGGCGGCGCCGCGGGGTGCCGCGGCCACGGAGCCGACAGGCCACGCCGTTCGGATGGACGCCCTTCACATCGTCCGAGCGGCGGCCGAGTTCGCGGACACGGTCGAGCGTGACGCGCAGGAGGCCGCCGCGAAACAGGTCGGGCGCGCCGAGCAGGAGATTCGCGAGCGCCAGGTCGATTTGCAGGCCCGCGAGGCAGAGATCGCGCGGATCCGCCAGGAAACGGAGCGACAGCGCGTCGAGATCCTGAACGCCGCTCGGACCGAAGCGCGCGAGATCCTGACGAAGGCGAACCGCGACTCCGCGCAGGAGCTTCGACAGGCGGAGGCTTCCGGCGCGCGGCTCCTCGAGCAGGCGCGTCATCAGGCGACCGAACTTGCGAACGCGACGCGGGCCGAGGTCGAGCAGACGCTCGAGTGGGCGCGCGCGCAGGCTGACGTCGTCCGCCAACGCGCGCGGATGGGTGCCGAACAGCTCCTTGGCGCGGCCGGTCACGGCGAGTCGGCGATCCAGGAGGCGGTGGAGGCGATCGTCCGCTCTGCCGAGGCGAGCGTGCAGGCCTCGCGGCGACCCGCGCGTGCAGAGGAGCCTGCCCCCGCTGACGAGAGCTCGCGTCCGGCCGCTGCGACGCCACGACCCGCCGCATCGGTGGGCAGGCCCGCACCAGCAGCCTCTCCGCAGAGGCCGTCTGCAGAGTCACCTCCCCCGCAAGACGAACCGCGTCCGACAGCGGCTGAGCCCGAACACGGGGGTCGCGAGGCCGGCTCGGACGAGGAGGCGCCCGCCGCCGGGGGGGACGAACGGCCGAAGTCGTCGTAACGGTCGGGAGGCTCTAGCCTGCCCGACGGCTCCGTCTTTCGTCTTCTCGCCCTAATCGGCTTCATCCTCGCCGTTGCGATCCCGCTCGTGGTGATCGACGTCGACGTTTGGGTCGGAATCCTGGGCGTCGTCGTCGCCTGGCTCTTCGCATCGACGTACGAGTTGCTCTCGTGGCGCCAGGGGGACGCTCCGTGGCCGCCCCTCAACCGTCGCGGCGACCGGGACGAGCGCGAGGTAGCCGAACCGGCGCCCGCCGAAGAGCCTTCGCTGGGCGCGGAGGAACGCGCACCGGCCGCGGCGGAGCCGCAGGAACGGGC
>JALZEM010000268.1 GCA_030862005.1 Actinomycetota bacterium
GCTCCGGGACGCGGTGCGCAAACCTCGCCGCCGCGCGCACGTCCTCTTCTGTCAGGCGCCCATCCGGGCCCGTCGGCGTGACCGTGGCGAGGTCGACGCCGAGCTCCTGCGCCACCCTCCGGACGAGCGGCGTCGCGCGGACCCGGGCCGGCGACGGCGCCGAAACGGGTGAGGCGGGCGCCGCCTCCTGCTGCGGCGCGGGCTCCGCGCGCGGCTGCTCGTCCGCGACCGCACCGTCCTCGCCGATCACGACGAGGACGGTTCCCACCGGGACCGTGCTTCCCTCCTCGACCAGGATCCTCGCGACGCGGCCGGCGGCGGGAGACGGGATCTCCACGGTCGTCTTGTCCGTCTGGATCTCGACGAGCGGGTCGTCCTCGGCGACGTCCTGGCCCTCGGAAACGAGCCACCGCGCGATCTCCCCCTCGGTCAACCCCTCGCCGAGATCGGGGAGCTTGAACTCGTACGCCACGGCGAGAGTTTGACGGACGCCCATCCCCGCCGCGTGGGATCGACCCTCAGCGGGGCGTTCCGATCCAGGCTTCCGCAGGCGCGAGCAGAACGCGCAATCCCGCGTCGAGGCGCCAGAGCGAGATCGCCTGCTCGTCGCCGCGCACCTCCGGCGCGACCTCGGCCGGAACGTATCCGACGTGAAGGGTCCGCTCGTCGTTCCAGATCGCGACCGCGTTCGGGTCGTGCGGGTTCTCGGGCTCCCGAACGAGTGCAAGTCGCCGACCCGGGTCGAACGACGGATCGGCGAATGCTTCGAGCCGGAACGAGACACCGGCGACGGGGACGACGCGGATGCGCTCGTCCTCCCAGCGAACGCGGTCGCCTGTCGCCGCGTCACGCAGGAAGAACCCGCGCTCTCCGCGCTCGAGCCAAAGGCGCAGCCGCTCGGTCAGAACTCGAGCAGCCTCCGGACGGCGGCGGAGACGCGCTCTGGCGAGGGCATGTACGCATCCTCGATTTGCCAGTACGGATACGGGACGTCATACCCGGTCACGCGCACGAGCGGGCCGCGAAGGTCGAGCATCGCCTTCTCGGCGAGAACCGCAGCGACCTCGGCCGCATAGCCGCACGTCCGTGGCGCCTCCTGGACTATCACGACGCGGCCGGTCTTCGCGGCCGACGCGAGCAGCACATCCTCGTCGAGCGGCTTCAGCGTACGGAGGTCGATGACCTCGACGCTCGCCTCGTCCGCGAGCGCGTCCGCCGCACGCTCCGCAACGGGGACCATCGCTCCGTACGCGACGATCGTGACGTCGCTACCCTCCCGCGCCGTTCGGGCCTCGCCGAGCGGCACCAGGTGCTCGCCCTCGGGCACCTCGCCACGCATCGTCCGGTAGTGCAGCTTCGGCTCGAAGATCACGAGGGGGTCCGGATTTCGGATCGCCGTCGCGAGGAGGCCCTTCGCGTCGGCGGGCGTCGACGGGATCGCGACCTTCACTCCCGGCGTGTGTACGTAGTACGTCTCGGGCGAGTCGTCGTGGAGCTCCGGAGCGCGCACGCCGCCGCCGTAGGGCATCCGGAGCGTGAGCGGGAACTCCATCTTCCCGCCGGTGCGCCACCGGTAGCGGCCCACGTGCGTGATGAGCTGGTCGAGGGCCGGGTAGCTGAACGCGTCGTACTGCATCTCACAGACCGGGCGCCAGCCCGCCATGCAGAGCCCGACCGCGGTGCCGACGATTCCGGCCTCGGCGAGCGGCGTGTCGACGCAGCGCTCGGGGCCGAAGCGATCGCGGAGGCCGGCGGTCGCGCGGAAGACGCCGCCGGCCCGCCCGACGTCCTCGCCCATCACGATCACGTTCTCGTCGCGCTCGAGCTCGACGTGGAAGCAGTCGTTGATCGCCTCGAGGAGCGTCAGCTCAGGCATCAGAACGACATCTCCCCGCCGCGCTGATCCTGCTCGAATCCGCCGACGATCCGCCGGAGCTCCGCAAGGTCCTCCTCGAATGAGGCCGGCGGATCCGCGTACGTGTTCTCGAAAACGAGCGAGATGTCGGCCCGCGGCTGCGCCTCCGCCGTCCCAATCGCTTCGCGCATCAGCTCGGCGGCGTCTCGCCGAACAGCTTCAGCGAGGTCGTTCGTCAGGACGCCGATCCGCTTCAGGTACGCCTCGTACCGTCCGAGACACTCGCGCTTCTTCTCCTCCTCGACGCGCTCGAGGTCGATATACGCACGCGGGTCGTCGGCCGTCGCGTGCGGCGCGGCCCGGTACGTGACGGCCTCGATGAAGGTCGGGCCCTCACCTGCCCGAGCGCGGGCCACCGCGTCGCGCGTCGCCTCGTAGACGGCGAGCACGTCGCCGCCGTCGACGCGGACGCCCGGCACCCCGTAACCGACGGCCTTGTCGACGAGCGCGTCCGCGCGCGTCTGCGCCGAGAGCGGCGTCGAGATCGCCCACTGGTTGTTGTTGCAGAACAGGACGAGCGGCGCCTGCATGACGGCGGCGAAGTTCGCCCCCTCGTGGAACGAGCCTTCCGAGGTCGCGCCGTCGCCGAAGAAGACGATCGCGCAGGAGCGCTCGCCGCGAAGCTTCTTCCCCCACGCAAGTCCGGCCGCGTGCGGGACGTGCGTCCCGATCGGCACGCAGATCGAGGCAACGTTGTAGTCCCGCGGACTCCACCAGCCCGCTGGATGGCCGCGCCACCACGAAAGAACGGTCGCGGCGGGCATCCCGCGCAGAAGGCCGATGGCCGACTCGCGGTACGAAGGAAAGATCCAGTCCTC
>JALZEM010000271.1 GCA_030862005.1 Actinomycetota bacterium
GGATGACGAGGCGAAGCGCCTTGTCCGTGAACGTGATCCGGTCGGGATCGAGCCCGTGCTCGTGCACCTGCTTCGGGACGAGGTAGCGCCGCGCGATCCCGACCTTCTCGTCCTCGGTGTAGCCCGAGAGCTCGATGACCTCCATCCGGTCGCGAAGCGGCGGCGGGACCGGCTCGAGCAGGTTCGCCGTGCAGACGAACAGCACCTTGGAGAGATCGAACGGGAGATCGAGGTAGTGGTCGCGGAAGCTGTGGTGCTGCGCCGGGTCGAGGACTTCGAGCATCGCGCTCGCCGGATCGCCGCGGAAGTCGGTCCCCATCTTGTCGATCTCGTCGATCATGAAGACCGGGTTCCGCGAGCGGGCGTCGCGAAGTGCTCGGATGACCGTTCCGGGCATCGCTCCGATGTACGTCCTCCGGTGACCGCGGATCTCGGCCTCGTCGCGGACGCCGCCGACGGAGATCCGGACGAACTTGCGGTCGAGGGCGCGGGCGATCGACTGGCCGAGTGACGTCTTGCCGACGCCCGGCGGCCCGACGAAACAGAGGATCGGCCCGGACGGGTCACCCTTCAGCTTGGAGACCGCGAGGTACTCGATGATCCGCTCCTTCACCTTGTCGAGGTCGTAGTGATCCTCGTCGAGGATCTCGCGCGCGTGCGCGAGATCGAGGTCGTCCTCGGTCAGCGTTTGCCACGGGAGCGAGAGGATCCACTCGAGGTACGTGCGGATGACGCCGTACTCGGCCGCGGCCGGCGGCAGCTTCGCGAGACGGTCGAGCTCGCGGCGCGCCTGCTTCTCGGCCTCGTCGGAAAGCCCCGCCTCCTCGATTTGCGCACGCAGCTCGGCGATCTCGGCCTGCTGCTCGTCGCCCTCGCCGAGCTCGTCCTGGATCGCCTTCAGCTGCTGCCGGAGGAAGTACTCGCGCTGCGACTTCTCCATCTCCGACTGAACCTGCGACTGGATCTTCGTGCCGAGCTCGAAAACCTCGACCTCACGGCTCATGATCGCGCTCAGCTTCCGGAGGCGCGCGGTGACGTCCGCTTCCTCGAGAAGCGCCTGCTTCTCCTCGGTCTTGAGGCGCATCGTCGACGCGATCAGGTTCGCGAGCCCCGATGCGTCGCCCACGTTCGCGACGGCGAGCTGCAGCTCGTCCGGGAGGTAGGGGACGAGCTCCACGATCCGCGCAAAGAGCGTCTCGACGTTGTGCGTCAGCGCCTCGAGCTCCTTCGATTCCGTTACGACGTCCGGGAGGTCGGTGAACCGCGCTTCCAGGAACGGGTCTTCCTGCGTGATCTCGTCGAGTCGGATCCGCCGGACACCCTGCACGAGGATCCTGAGCGTCCCATCCGGGACCCGGATCATCTTGTGGATCACGGCCGCCGTTCCGACCTCATGGACGTCGGTCGCGCCGGGGTTCTCGATCTCCGGGTCCTTGGTCGCGACGAGCGCGATCGCGCGGTCGTTCGCGACCGCATCGTCGACGAGACGGACCGAGCGCTCCTGCCCGATCGCAAGCGGCGTCATCGAATCGGGGAAGACGACCGTGTCCTTCAGTGGCAGGATCGGAAGCACGTCCGCGTGCTGTGCCTGGTCGACCACGGTTGGTTCGTCAACCTGCGTCATGCCGATCCTCTCGCGGTGATGTCGACCCTGACGCGGCGCGTCCGCCGGACGGCGATCGGAAGCGTGATGCGGAGGAGCCCGCGCTCGTAAACGGCCTCGATCGCGTCGGGGTCGACGCGAGCGTCGATCTCTACGCGGCGCGTGAACGGGCCGTAATCCATCTCCATCTGCTGGTAGACGGCCTTGCCCTTGACCGCGCGGCGACGCGTGCCGGCGATCGTGAGAACGCTCTCGGCGAGAGAGAGCTCGACTTCCGCCGGCTCGATCCCGGCCAGCTCGACGACGACGTTGACCGCCGCGGGGTCCTCGGTTCGGTACACGTCGAGGTGCGGCCGAAAACCCTGACGGTGGCTGACCAGTCGCGGAACCTGGCAAAGGTCCGCGAAGAGCTCCTCCATCTCGCTCCGAAGGTGTTCGATGTCCTTGCGCCTTTTCACCTGATTGATGGTAGTCGAGTCGGCTCGGTTCACCCGTGTGTCCGACTTGACTCAGTCGGCTAGCTTCTACTAACTTAGCGGACGCTAGCTTCGCCCCGCCGGAGGTCTGCATGGAGCGTTGGACGCGCAGCGTGATCCGACATCGTCGACTCGTCGTCGGCTCTTGGCTCCTGGTCTTCGCGGTATCGCTCGTAGCGATGAGCGGGTTGACCGACCTTCTGACCAACCGGTTTTCGCTCCCGGGCACGGACACGGCACGGGCCGAGAAGATCCTCGAGGAGAACTTCGGCCAGAAGACGACGGGCTCGTTCTCCGTCGTCGTGAAGGGCGAAGGAGGCTCGGCCGACGCGCTCGTTCCCGAGGTCGAGGCCGCCGCGGCCCGCGCGGCGGAGGAGCTTCCCACCGGGAGGCTCGCGGGGGTCCAGCCGGTCTCGGACTCGGTCGTCACTGCCCGAATCGTCTCGAACCTCGAGCCGGCCGACGCCAAGGGCTACACGGATGACATGCGAGAGGCAGCCGGGACGATTGCCGGCGCCGACGTCCTGATCAGCGGCCAGGCTGCGATCGAGCACGACCTCGACCCCGTGTTCGCGCACGACCTCAAGATCGGAGAGCTCTTTATCGCGATCCCGATCGCGTTCCTCATCCTCGTCTTCGTCTTCGGGACGCTCGCGCTCCTTGTCCCGTTCCTCTTCGCCGCGGCGACGATCCCCGCGACGCTCGGGATCATCTGGATCTTCGCGAACTTCATGGAGCTGACCACCTATCTCCAGAACCTGGTCATGCTGATCGGGTTCGGGATCGCGATCGACTACTCGCTCCTCGTCGTGTACCGCTACCGCGAGGAGCTGCGCGCCGGCGGCTCGAAGGAGGACGCGCTCGTCCGGACGATGGCGACCGCAGGGCGCGCGGTCGTCTTCAGCGGCTCCGCCGTCGGGATCGGTCTCGCGCTCATGCTCTTCATGCCGCTGCCCTTCATGCAGGGCTTCGGAATCGGCGGACTGGCGATCCCGATTGTGTCGATCATCGCCGCGGTCACGCTCCTCCCCGTCCTGCTGTACTTCCTCGCCGCGAGGCTCGACCGCGTGCGCCTCTTGCCGCGCTCCATCCTCGACCGGCGGGATGCCGAGGCGAACATGTGGGCGCGCCTCGCGCGCTCGATCATGCGTCGTCCGATCGTCTACGCCGCCGGGACGACGGCTGCGCTCATCCTGCTCGCGCTGCCCGTTCTCGACCTCGAGCTCGGCCCCGGGTCGAACAAGGGCATCCCGCAAGACCTCGAAGGCGTCCGCGGCCTGAACATCATCGGCGAGGCCGTCGGCGAAGGGGCGCTTGCGCCGACCGCGATCCTCGTCGACACGGGGCGTGCGGGCGGTGTCGGCGATCCGCAGGTCCAGACCGCGGTCGAGCGGCTCGAGTCCGGGCTCCGAGCGGATCCCGAAGTCGCAGCCGTCGACACGGCCGGCCCGCTCGCGGTCGACGGAACGGGTCGCTACCTGAACATCCAGGTCATCGGGAAGAGCGAGTACGGCGCGCCGCCTGCGCTCGACTTCGTGGACCGTCTCCGCGGCGAGATCATCCCTGGGGCGCGGTTCCCGAGCGGCGCAGAGGTCTTCGCGGGCGGCGGGCCGCCGAGCGGCGTCGACTTCCTCAACCTCACCTACGGCGCTTTCCCCTGGCTCGTGCTCGGCGTGCTCGCGCTCACCTACATCCTGCTCCTGCGGGCGTTCCGGTCGGTGATCCTCCCGCTCAAGGCGATCGTGCTGAACCTTCTGTCCATCGGCGCCGCGTACGGGCTCCTCACGGCGTTCTTCAAGTGGGGTGGTGCGGAGCAGGTCGGGTTGATCGGCTTCGACCAGATCGAAGGATGGATCCCCGTGTTCGTCTTCGCGATGGTCTTCGGGCTCTCGATGGACTACGAGGTCTTCCTCGTCAGCCGCATGCGCGAGGAGTGGGACCGGACAAAGGACAACGAACGTGCGGTCTCGCTCGGGCTCGCGAAGACGGGTCGGATCGTGACGGCCGCGGGCATGATCATGTTCGCCGCGTTCATGGGCTTCGTGGCGGGCTCGATCGTCGGGCTGCAGCAGTTCGGGTTCGGGCTCGCGATCGCGATCCTCCTCGACGTGACGATCGTGCGGGCCTTGCTCGTGCCGAGCGCGATGAAGCTGTTCGGGCGCTGGAACTGGTGGCTCCCTGCGAACGTCGCGCGGGTCGTCCGGGTGAAGCCGTCGCCGCTCGAGCGCCCTGCCGCGGTCGCGGCTCGCGGCGGCTAGCCGTGCGTCCGAGCGTGCGCCGGACAGATCCGGGCCTAGAGTTCAGAGGATGCTGGCCTTAGAGGTCGTCGAGGGCGACATCACGCGAATCGAAGTGGACGCGATCGCGAACGCTGCGAACGACCACCTCTGGATGGGCGCCGGCGTCGCTGGAGCGATCAAGCGGGCGGGGGGCGAGGAGATCGAGCGGGAGGCGGTGGCGCGCGGGCCGATCGCGGTCGGCGACGCCGTCGCGACCGGCGCGGGCCGACTCCAGGCCCGGCACGTCATCCACGGCGCCGTCATGGGCCAGGATCTCCGGACGAACGCGGAGCTCGTCGCGCGGACGACACGCCGCTGCCTCGAGGTCGCGGATGAGCTCGGTGCCGAGTCGATCGCACTCCCCGCCTTCGGCACCGGTGTCGGGGGCTTCCCGCTCGACGACTGCGCGCGGATCATGGTCGAAGAGGCGCGCCGGTTCGAGCCGCGGTCGCTTCGTCGCGTCGTCTTCGCCCTGTTCGGCGCCGACGCGGCCGGCGCATTCCGGCAGGCGCTCGCGGAATAGATCTGAACGTCTCGCGCCTACAATCCGCGCGATGAAGGGCGTCGTCCTCGCCGGAGGGACAGGCACACGCCTTCACCCCCTGACGCGCATCACGAACAAGCACCTGCTCCCGATCTATGACCGGCCGATGGTCACGTACGCGATCGAAGCGCTGGTCCAGGCAGGAATCACCGAGCTCATGATCGTCACCGGCGGGACGCACGCCGGCGAGTTCCTGCGCCTGCTCGGCAACGGGCACGAGTGGGGGATCGACAGGCTCTCGTACGCCTACCAGGAGGAGGCCGGCGGCATCGCCGACGCGCTCGGGCTCGCGGAGCGGTTCGTCGACCGAGAGCGGGTCATCGTCGTACTCGCAGACAACGTCGTCGAGCGGTCGATCAGGCCGATGGTGGAGAACTTTCGGGAACAGCAGCAAGGCGCGCGCATCCTTCTGTCGCCCGAGGACGAGCTTGAGCACCTGCGCCATCTCGGCGTCCCCGAGCTCTCCGACGGCCGCGTCGTCCGGATCGTCGAGAAGCCGAACGACCCGCCGAGCGGGTTCGCCGTCACCGGCATCTACTTCTACGACGCGGCCGTCTTCGACGTCATCCCGACGCTGACCCCGTCCGGCCGCGGCGAGCTCGAGATCACCGACGTGAACAATTGGTACGTCTCTCAGGGGACGATGGAGTACGACATCCTCGACGGGTTTTGGGGCGATGCGGGGGAGTCGATCGACGCGTACTACGCCGTCAACGACTTCGTGCGCAAGCACGGCGCGAACAAGCAATGATCGACGGGATCGAGCGGTTCCCGCTCCGGTACCACCGCGATGAGCGCGGCTGGCTCCTGGAGCTTCGCCGCGAAAGCGCGCTTCCGCAGACGACGGTCCAGACAAACGTCTCGTTCTCGCGGAAGGGTGTGATCCGCGGCCTCCACTACCACGAGCGCGGCCAGGACGACCTGTTCGCCTGCCTGACGGGGACGGCCCGGGTGGTCGTCCTCGATCGCGACAGCGGGGAGACATTCACGGAGGACATCGGCGAGGAGAATCCCGTCGCGCTCTACATCCCGGGCCGCCACGCGCACGGGTTCGAGGCGCTCACGGATCTCCTCTTTTGCTACCACGTGACGCGCGAGTTCGACCCGGCCGACCCCGACGAGCGGGGGCTCGCGTGGGACGACCCGCGCGTGAAGCATCTCTGGAGCACGCAGTCGCCGATCCTGTCGGAACGCGACAAGCCTGCCGTCACTGAGTGACCGCGGGGCGGGGAGCGGGTTCGGGGGAACCGGGAGGTTCCCCCGG
>JALZEM010000278.1 GCA_030862005.1 Actinomycetota bacterium
CACGACGCGCATCTCGAGTCGGACGATTACGTCGTCACGTGGGCGGTCGGCCACCTCGTCGGGCTGGCGGAGCCGGACAGCTACGACGACCGCTACAAGAAGTGGCGCTTCGCCGACCTGCCGATCGTCCCGGACAAGTTCAAGCTCGTGCCGAACGACGAGAAGGCGAAGAAGCAACTGAGGGTCGTGCACACGCTCATGAAGCGCGAGGACGTCGACCTGATCGTCAACGCCTGCGACGCGGGACGCGAGGGCGAGCTCATCTTCGCTTACACGTACGAGACCTCGGGCGTCAGGAAACCCGTCAAGCGGCTGTGGCTTAACTCGATGACGCGGAGGGCGATCGAGGAGGCGTTCGCTCAGCTGCGCGACGGTGAGGAGATGAAGCTCCTCGAGGCGGCGGCGCGCTCACGCTCGGAGGCCGACTGGCTCGTCGGGATGAACGCGACGCGAGCTGCGTCGATTCGACTTCGCGCGGCGTTCGACGGCGCGGTCTCGCTCGGCCGGGTGCAGACGCCCACGCTCGCGCTCGTTGCGCGCCGTGAGAAGGAGATCCGCGAGTTCAAGCCCGAGCCGTACTGGCTGGTCGAGGCCCTCTTCGCGGCGACGGGAGAGCGCAGGTACTCCGGCCGGTACCTCGGCGGAAAGCGGATCGCAGAGGAGGAGGCGAACGCGATCGTCGCGGCGTGCACCGATCGCCCCGGGACGATCACGAAGCTCGAGAAGAAGGAGGAACGCGAGCAGGCGCCGCTTCTCTACGACCTGACCGCGCTCCAGCGCCATGCGAACACGTTGCTCGGGTTCTCCGCGCGGCGAACGCTTGCGGCGGCGCAGAAGCTCTACGAGGAGCACAAGGCGATCACATACCCGCGCACGAACTCGCGCTTTCTCCCCGGCGAGATGATCGGCGAGATCAAGCCGACGGCGAACCTCGTTGGGCGAAACCGCGAATACACCCGCGCGGCCGAGTACGTGACGCGCCTCGAGAAGCTCCCGCTCGGCCGGGTCGTGAACGACAAGAAGGTCGAGGACCACCACGCGATCATCCCGACGAAGGCCGAGCACAACGTCGGACGAATGCGCCCGGACGAGCAGAAGATCTACGACCTCGTCGCGCGCCGCTTCCTCGCCGTTTTCCACCCCGAGGCGGTGTACGAGCGAACGCGCGTCGAGACGACGGTCGAGCAGCACGTCTTCCGGACGAGCGGCCGCGTCCTGGTGACGGCCGGCTGGAAGGGCGTTTACGGCGAGGAGGCGCGTCCGTCCGACGCCGCCGACGACGACACTGGAGGCGATCAGCTCCTCCCGCCGCTCGAGCAGGGCGAGACGGTCGAGACGCGTTCCGTCGACGCGCTGCGGAAGGAGACCCAGCCGCCCCGGCGCTACAGCGAAGCCTCGCTTCTCGCCGCGATGGAGACGGCCGGGAAGGACATCGACGACGTCAACCTCCGCGAGGCGATGAAGGACTCCGGCATCGGGACTCCTGCCACGCGGGCTTCGATCATCGAACGCCTGATCGACGTCGGGTACATCGAGCGCGAGGGCCGGGCGCTCCACGCGACCGAGAAGGGAATTAAGGTCGTCGACCTCCTGGACGGCCACCCGCTCACGTCGGCCGAGCTGACGGGAGAGTGGGAGCACCGGCTCGGGCTGATCGAGCAGGGCGACGACAACCGCTCCGCCTTCATGTCCGACATCGAGAGGTTCACGACGGAGACCGTGAACGAGCTCGACAAGCTGAAGGGCGTCAAGATCGAGCGCGCGAACCTCGGCCCGTGCCCGGTGTGCGGGCGCGACGTGATCGAAAACCGCAAGGGTTACTCGTGCTGGACGCGGGACGACCCGGGGTGCGGCTTCGTCGTATGGAAGGTGAAGGCGGGGAAGACGCTGCCGCCGGCCGTCGTCAAAGAGCTCATGGAGACGCGGAGGACGGCTAAGCCTGTCGCAGGCTTCAAGGGCCGGTCGGGCCGGACGTTCAAGGCGAAGCTCAAGCTCGAGCAGGACGAGAACGGCAAGTGGCGGGTCGATTTTGACGAGGAGTGGGCGCAACAGCCGGCCGAAGGCCAAGCCGAGGAAGCGAGCGCCGAGAGCGGAAACGGCGCTGCACGACCACGGCGGCGGGCGCGGCGAGCGGCGTAGGAACGTTCTCTCGCGGCCGTGCGTGTGGCCGCACGGCGCCTTCGCGCCCGTAACCACCGGCCGGTCGGGTACGTTAAACATCAGTTAAGACCGGCGTTATTCCCTGCGCAGACCAGGGAATCGTTCTTAGGCTGCGAACGTTTAACGCGTCGGGAACGTCTTAACCCATGCACGGATTTGACCGAAAGGACTAATAAGCAGTTGAGTCAGCACACCACGCAGGAGCTTTTTGAGTCCCTCCAGGGCCGGTCGCTCGTCGAGAACGCCGAGGAGCGAGGCTACGTCGAGCCGGCCGAGATCGAGGCGCTTGCGCTCGAGCTCGAGCTGAACGAGGACGAGATCGCGGAGTTCACGCACGAGCTCGAGGCGCTCGGACACGAAATCGGCGTACCGCGCGAAGAGCCGGACGAGGTCGACCTCTCCGCCGAGCCCGTGCTCGGGGCGGGCGACAGCCTGCAGCTTTTCCTGGCGGACGTCGGGCGCCACAAGCTCCTGACGGCCTCCGACGAGGTCATCCTCGCCAAGCGCATCGAGAAGGGCGACCTGCTCGCGAAGCGGCGGATGATCGAGTCGAACC
>JALZEM010000281.1 GCA_030862005.1 Actinomycetota bacterium
GAACCTCCTGTACGTGGCCGTTCCGGTCGCGTCGCAGGGGCAGATCCACGGCGCCGTCCGAATCACGTACCCGACGTCGGCGGTCGACGCGCGCGTCCACCGCTACTGGGCCGTGCTCGTGGCGATCGCGGGTGTCGTGATCGCGGCTGCTGCGGTGATCGGCCTCGCCCTCGCCCGCTCGATCACGCGACCGCTGCGAGACGTGGAGCGGGCAGCGGAGGCCGTCGGGGCCGGCGCGCTCGAGACGCGAGCACCGATCGCCGGGCCTCCGGAGGTGCGAGACCTTGCGCACGTCTTCAACGAGACCGCCGCGAAGCTCCAGACGCTCGTCCACTCGCAGGAACAGTTCGTCGCCGACGCCTCGCACGAGCTTCGGACGCCGCTCACAGCGCTGCGGCTGCGCCTCGAGAACCTCGAGGCGGACGTAGCGCCGGCCGGGCGCGACTCGCTCGAGGGAGCCCTCGCGGAAGCGGACCGGCTTTCACGACTCGTCGAAGACCTCCTCGCGCTCGCGCGAAGCGACGCGGCGGACGCGCCCTCGGCCCCTGTCGATGTCGGCCGCGTCGCGGAGGCGCGCGCCGAGGCGTGGTCGGCTTTTGCGGAGGAGCGCGGCGTCCGGCTCGAGACCTCCCGTGACGGCCGGGTGCTCGCGCGCGCGGCGCCCGCACGGCTCGAGCAGGTGCTCGACAACCTGCTTTCGAACGCACTCGACGTCTCGCCGGACGGCGGGACAATTCGGCTGGGCGTCGAGCGGCGAGGCCAATGGATCGAGCTCCACGTCGTCGACGAGGGGCCGGGGATGACGGCCGAAGACCGGGAGCGTGCATTCGACCGGTTCTGGCGCGGCGGCGGAGAGGGCGACGGCTCGGGGCTCGGCCTCGCGATCGTCAAGCGGCTCGTGAGCGCCGACGACGGCGAGGTCGAGCTCCGGCCGGCGGCGCCGCACGGGATCGATGCCGTCGTGCGGCTGCGCGTGCCGTAGGACGCGCTACTTGGGCGGAAGCGACTCGGCGAACGCAGCGCCACGATCGACCCACGCCCGCAGACCCTCGTCGCTCGCGGTCGCCTCTGGCCCGACGAGGAGCCATCCCGTCATCGGCCGGCCCGTCAGGTCGAACATGCGCACGCCAGGCTCGTCGAGCGCGCGCTCGCCCTCCTCGGGGTCGAGCCGGATGATCAGGTCGTCGCGGATCACGCCCGTCGCCATGTTCCCCGAGAGCATGAAGCCGATTCCACCGAACATCTTCCGCTCCGTGAGGTTCTGCCGGGCGCCGAGCGCGTCGCGGACGCGGTCGGCAAGCTCCGCGTCGTAGGCCACGCTAGGCGAGCACCCAGTCGTTGTCGCGGAGGATCGGAACACGGCCGCCGCCGTGCGCGATGCCGTCGACGCTGACGTCGGGCCCGCCGATCATCACGTCCTGGTGGACGAGGGAACGATTGAAACCGAGCAAATCTCGCTCTGCGTCGGTCTCCGGAAGGTCGGGGACGTTCCATTCGTACGCTGCGCCCCATGCAATGTGTGACGTCGCGTTCTCGTCGAGGAGGATGTCCCCGAACACGAGGCCGGACTGGCCGACCGGCGAAGCGCCGTCGACGAGCGCGACCTCGCCGAGGCGGAGGGCGCCGTCGTCCGAGGCCATGTTCGACCGGACCGCGTCGGCACCTGAATCGGCATCGACCTTGACAGCCCGCCCGTCTTCGAAACTAAGGCGAAGACCCTCGACGAGGATGCCTCCGATCAAAAGAACGGGCGTTGTCGCGCGGACCGTTCCCTCCGCGCGACGGTGGTCGGGCGTCGTGAAGACCTCCTCCGTCGGCATGTTCACGATCGCCTCGCGCCCCCAGGTCGTAGGCATGGCCGCCGATTGCCACCGGGCGCCCGCAAGGAGACCCACCGTGAGGTCGGTGCCGGGGCCCGTAAAGTGCAGCGCGTCGAAGCGACGCTCGTTCAGAGCGGCGGCACGCACGCGCAACCGTTCGACGTGCTCACGCCACGCGGCTTCGGGGTCGGGCGCGTCCAAGCGGAGGATCGGGTCGAGAACGTCCCAGAGGCGCTCGATGTCAGGCACGCCGAAGAGCCTCCTCGCCCACCGCTCCGTCGGCCCCGGCACGATCGTCCAGTTCACCTCTCCGCTCGACGTCAACTCGATCGCCGCGGGCGTCAACGGCATGTGATCCCGGCCCGCGCGCACGGGGTCTACGTCGGCAAGGAGATCCGAGTGGGGGTCGCCCCAGATCGTGATCGCCGCGCCTCGACGCTCGATGCACTCCCTATTGGATCGCTCCCACCAGTCTGGGACGAAGCCGAGAGAGTCGTCCGGTGCGTGCAGAAGCCGGGAGCGCTTGGCGTGCTGGTCCCAGTAGATGAGGCTGACGTAGCGAGCGCCCGCCTCGTATGCCGCCTCGACCACCGCGCGCGCGAGCGAAGCGTGGACAACGTCGAAAGCGAGAACAAAGACATCCTGGCCAGGCGCGACGTTTGCGCCGATCCGCACGGCGAGCTCGGCTAGTGCGCGCTCACGCGCTTGGAGCGAAGTCGCTTCCGCTGCGCCGGCCGTCACCGGTCGATCCTACTTCGGCGTCCGGTCTTACGCGACCGCGACTCCGCCCAGCGCCTCCTCGATCGCCTCGAGCGTCCCATCCGTCAGCTTGACGCCGGAGGCGGACGCATTGGCCTCCACCTGTGCGGGACGGCTCGCGCCGACGATCGCCGAGGCCACGTTCGGGTTGCGAAGCACCCACGCGAGTGAGAGCTGGGCGATCCTGAGCCCGAGCGCGTCGGCGATCGGTCGAAGCCGCTGGACCGCCTCGAGCGTGTCGTCGCGGAAGAACCGCCCCATCGTCGCGTTCATCTCCGGCGAGGCCGCGCGGGTTCCCTCGGGGGGCTCCCGGCCCGGCCGGTACTTCCCGGTCAGGACGCCCTGCGCGAGCGGAGACCAGACGATCTGCGAGATGCCGTTGCGGGCGCAGAGCCGGATCAGCTCGTGCTCCGGCTTCCGCCAGAGAAGCGAGTACTGCGGCTGCGACGAGACGAACTTCTCGACGCCGGGAAGCTCGAGCGACGCCTGTACCTGCTCCGGCGACCACCCGCTGAAGCCGAGATACCGCGCCTTGCCCGCGTGAACGACCTCGTTGAGCGCCTCCATCGTCTCCTCGAGCGGCGTCTCCTCGTCGTAGCGGTGGCACTGGTAGAGATCCACGTAGTCCGTCTGCAGGCGGCGGAGCGACCCGTCGATCTGCTTGTGCACCTGGCCGCGGCTGAGGCCTCGGTCGCCACCCGGCATCTCAAAATAGAGCTTCGTCGCGAGGATGTACGAGCTCCGCTCGCGCGCCTTGAGCACGTCGCCGAGGAACTCCTCGGCTTTCCCATGGGCGTAGACGTTCGCCGTGTCGATGAAGTTGATTCCGACGTCGAACGCCTTGTCCACGCAGCCGCGCGCCTGCTCGTCGCGAACGCCGCCCCCGTAGGTCAGCCACGAACCGAGGGCGATCTCGGAGACGTGAAGGTCGCTCGAGCCGAGTCGTCGGTACTTCACCGCGAGAGTTCTAGCCGACGGGCGCGGTTAGGCGCCGGCGCTCGGCCCGCCGCGAAGGCCGTTCAGTACGACCTCTCGCGCCGCCGCGGCGGCACGCTCGCGACTCTCGCCGTCCGCCACGGCCCGCGTCGCGCAGAAGAGCGCTGCGCGGACGAGCTCGATCCACCAGTCGGCGGGCACCGTCCTCACGAACTCGCCGCGTTCCTGGCCCCGGCGGATCAACGCGACGAACTGCGCGGCGAGGTCGCTTCGCCGCCGGGCCCCCGGTGGGTCGGGGATCTGGACGAGGAACTGGTAGCGATCTCCGACCGCGACCATCTCGGTGATCAAGCGCTCGAGCGCCTCGGCGGCGGGGCCATCGTCGAGGCGGCTGCGACGCATCGCTTCCGCCGCATCCTCGCCCGCGCGATCGCGGAGAACGTCGATCAGGTCGTCACGTGTCGAGAAGTGCCGGTACAGCGTCGCGCGTCCCACGGCGGCCGCATGCGCTATCTCGTCCATCGCCGCCTGCGGGTCCGCTGCCAGCAGCGTCAGCGCAGCCTCGATGATGCGCTCCTCATTGCGAACGGCGTCGACGCGACGAGGCGCCTCCGTCCTCCCCGTCAACGCCTCCGTCCCGGGCCTGCGCATGTCGAAAAAGGCTAGCGTAATGAGACATCTGCGTCTCGGTTCGTTTAGGGTGTCTTCGCCGTGGACGAGCAGCGCCGCACTCGCACGGAACGGCTTACGCGCGCCGCAGTCGCAGCCGCGCTTGGTGTCGTCCTCGTCCTCTTCGTGTACTCGCTTGCAGACGCTTGGTTCTTCTAAGGCCGGTTCACGCGCGCTCGACCACGGCCTCCTGCTCGATGACTGCGCCTGATCGAGCGCGAATGCGCAGGAGGAGCACGAGCCCGACGGCAGCCGAGAGCGCTCCCGCGAGGAAGACGGCGCGGTAGCCCGCGGCCTCGGCGGCGATTCCAAGGATGAACGCACCCGTGGCGAGCGCGACGTCCACGAATGCGATGACGGCGCCTACCGCGGCGCTCTTCTCGGCAGGGGCGGCGCGCGCGGTCGCGAGGAGGGCAATCGCCGGGTACGCAAAGGCTTGGCCGGCGGCGAAGATCGCCGTTCCGATGAGAAGGCCCGTCACCGAAGGCCACGCGCCGACGATGACGAGGCCGCACGCGACGAGGATGCAGGCCGTCGATGCGGCCGTGCGCGGGCCCAGGCGGTCCGGGAGCTTTCGCCCGGCAACGCGGACCGCGACGACGACGCCTGCGAAGACGGCGAAGACGAGGCCCGGCCGGTCGAGCCCGATGTCGCGCGCGTACAGGGCAACAAACGCGTTGAAACCGCCGAAGCCGATCAGAGCGCAGAGGAGAACGACCCCCGGCAGGAGCGCCGAGCGCGGCGGCAGCCAACCATGCGGCGCGTCCCCGTCACCG
Organism: Actinomycetota bacterium; assembly: GCA_030862005.1. Lineage (GTDB taxonomy): Bacteria > Actinomycetota > Thermoleophilia > Gaiellales > Gaiellaceae > JACCYG01. Next base: position 4,961 of record JALZEM010000281.1, read on the forward strand.
TGGTGGCGCCGCGGTAGTGAGAGCGAAGCCGCCCCGGCGGCCGCAACGGAGAGCGCCGCAACCAGCCAGACGACGGGGAAACCGCCGTCCTCGATGATGAGGTTGGCGGTGATCGGACCGATGGCAAGACCGAAGTAGGAGCCGGCGGTCAAGAGGCTGATCGCCTCTCCGCGACGATGCTCCGGCGCGAGATCGGTCGTGACCGCGAACACGGCGACAACGAAGGCCGCCTCGGCGGCTCCGACGACGATCCGGACGGGGACGATCGCACCGAGCGGCGGCTCGAGCGCGAGGAAGAGATATCCGGCAGCCATGACCGCGGCGCCGCCAAGAAGTAAGCCGCGCGCCCCACGGCGGTCGGCGAGCCGACCGGACGGCGGGCCCGCCACGATTGCCCCGAAGCTCGCGCCCCCGATCGCGAGCCCGACGGCCAAGTCGCTCGCCCCGAGGGCGTCGCGCGCGTAGAGCGGCAACGTGAGAAGAAGCATCCCGAAGCTCGCGAACACGGCGGAATTGGCGCCGACGAGCAGCGCGAACTCGGGCGTAACGAGGCGCGACCGAGCCGAGGCTTCCACGGCCCGGATCTAATCAGCAGCGGCGACCCGCGCGCCGCTTGGCGCTACGGCAGTTCGCGGTCTGCCACGAAAACGAGGTACCGCGTATCGGCGTGCTCGCCCGAAACGCCGGGGAGCTGCTCGAAGAGCGCCATCATGAACGCCGAACGCCGTCCCGGCTCGAGCACGTCGTCCCGACAGATCCGGCCGCGCCGCACGAACGTGTCCCAGCAGGTCCGGATGTGCTCGACCTGCACCCAACTCGACTGGGTGCCTGACTCGATCATCACCCGGCGCTCGGGCTCGTAGGCGGAGATCCAGTTGGAGCTCGAGTTCGCGGTCGGAAACACGGCTCGGCTCTCGGCTAGAGCCGAAAGAAGCGTCACCACCGCGTTCCAGTCCGGGCGTGGTGCGTCGGGCTCGGCCGGGATGGTGGCTTCAACGGCGGAGCCGGCTTCTGCTCGCCCGACACTTCGAAATGCTCTACGGCCCGGGCTGCGAGTCGCGGACACGGGTGTCTCCCTTCGTCGCGAACAAGCAGGGAGTGCGCGGAGCGCGGACCGAACTCGCTCTGGCTTCGTGCGCTCGGAGAGCGCTAAGACAAAGCTTAGCGGTTTCACAGCATCAAGAACCGAGCAAAAGGGGGTCATGCCGAACAAACGACCCAGCGTGAAGAACGAGAAGCAGTACGAGGCGCTCAAGGAGAAGGGTATGTCCAAAGAGCGCGCAGCGAAGATCGCCAACTCGCCGGGCGCTTCGAGCCGCGGCGGCAAGAAGTCCGGCTCCGGCGGCAGCTCGAAGCAGGGCGGAACGACAGCGCAGAAGAAGGCTGCGGGCCGCAAGGGCGGCAAGGCCGCAGCGAAGAAGAGCTAAGCGCACTCCCCACGGACCGGCGCGATGCGTTCTGTTGGCCTCGACTCGGCCGGTGCAGCCGTTCGGCCGCGTCTCCGCGGCGTGTGGCACCAGTGGGCGTTCGTGCTTGCGATTCCTGCCGGCATCGCGCTTGTCCTTACGACCGAAACGGGCCGCGAGCTCGCTGCGGTTGCCGTCTTCGCGGTCAGCGTGGTCGGAATGTTCGGCGCAAGCGCGCTCTACCACCGGGTCACGTGGTCGCCGGAGCGTCGCATCTTGATGCGCCGGCTCGACCATGCCGGAATCTTCGGCCTGATCGCCGGGACGTACACCCCGTTCGGCCTGCTCGTCCTCGACGGCGTGTGGCGTGTGACGGTGCTCGGGATCGTCTGGGGCGGCGCCGCGATCGCGTTCGCGTTCAAGCTCCTCTGGCCCTCGGGGCCGAAAGCCATCTCGGCCGTGATCGGCGTCGGCCTCGGATGGGTCGGCGTCGCGGCCTTTCCAGAGCTCGTGGAGAAACTGGGCCTGACGGCGCCGCTCCTCGCGCTCGCGGGAGGCGTCTGCTACACGGCGGGGGCGGTCATCTACGTCCTGCGCAAGCCGAACCCGTTTCCCGGAGTCTTCGCCTATCACGAGGTCTTCCACGCGCTCGTCGTCGCGGCGGTCGCATTCCAGTACGCGGCGGTCGTGCTGATCGTGCTCTGAGGGCTCTCAGACCCGCTGGAGGTGGGTGTCCTTGAACGCGGTGGGGTACTTGAGGCCGTAGCCGATCGCTCGATCGACGCCGATGTGCGTCAGCCAGATCAGGCCGAGCTGAACCGGCCAGTCCGCCTCCCCGAGCACGCCCGCGGCAGCCAGAGCGACCGGCAGCGCATACGTGTGCGCGACGTTGTACGCCACCGCGCCCACGCGTTGACCCGCCGCGAAGCCGATGATCGAAAGATCGGGCGCGAGCGCGAGGGCGAGGAGTAGCCACCACGGGTAGCCGGCGTAGAAGTAGAGCGCGGCGGCGGCGGCCGCGACCGCGAGACCCTCACCGTGGAGGAGGATCCGTGGAAGGCGCTCGGCCACCGCTGGAGCGTACCGGGCGCGGGGAGCGGCCGAAGGCTCGCGCCGCCGGCAGCAACGGGTTCGAAGGATCCGCCCCAAGCCTGCGTCCCGTGCCACGTCAGCCTGGCCGTCGACCTAACTTCGACCCGCGCAGGAGGTCAGAACGAGCATGACGCGAGCGACGGCCACCTCGTTCGTCGAAGACGCAGCGCACGGCGTCGTCGGCCACGTCGGGGACTTCGAGATCGACGACTACTCGTTCGCGGAATCACATCGGATCCCCGCGTATGACCCACCCGACCCATACGTGGCGGTCCTCCTGGCGGGCCGGATGGACAAGTCATTCGACGCCGCGACTCACGGGCTCGGCGCGGCGAGCGTGATGACGATCCCGAGCGGTGCCCGGCACGCCACGCGGTTCGGGCTCGCCGAGACCCGGGTGATCCTCGTCAAGCCGGCCGCTGTCATGTGTCCGTCCGCGCTCCGAGAGCTCCGCCACTTCCAGGACGGAGCGCTCACCGCGCTCGGGTGGCGCCTCGCCGCCGAGCTCGCGGCAGAGGACGCCGCCTGGCCGCTCGCGGCGGAAGGCATCGCGCTCGAGCTTCTCGCGGCCCTCTCGCGACGCGCGGCCGAGACACCCGTACGACGGCCCCCGACCTGGTTCCGAGACGTCGTCGAGCTCCTGCACGAACAGGCGAGACACGACTTCTCGGTCGCGGACGTCGCCGCAACCGTGTCGGTGCACCCGGCGCACGTCGCGCGCGTTTTCCGGCGGCACACCGGTTCTTCGATCGGCTCCTATGTCCGCCGTTTGCGCCTCGAGTGGGCAGCGGCCCAGCTCGCGACGACCGATGCGGCGGTCGGCACGGTCGCAGCGGACGCCGGCTTCGCCGACCAGAGCCACTTCACGCGCGCGTTCAAGCGCCATACAGGCCTGACGCCGGGCAACTACCGACGGTTGGTTCGCCGGTAGCGGGCGCGGAGGGCTCACCCGCTACCGGCGCCAGCTGAGGAGTCAGCCGGTCGAGGCGCGAACCTGGATGTTGCCGTGCTCGATCGGGAACGGGAAGCGCGGCTGCGGTGCACGGTCGCAGTAATCCTGTGCGCTGCCGGCCCCGCCGGCCCCGATCAACGTCGACATGTCGGGCGTGGCGTCCACACCTGGCTCTCCGTTGTCGGCCACCTGGAACCACATGTCGAGGCCGACGAGCGACGGCTCGCTGCTCGATTCGATCAGCCCGCCGAGAATTGCGCGATTCCCGACGATCACGGCGCAGGTGATCGGCCCGCTCGCGTTGAACGGCGTCCCGTCCTCCGAGCTCCGGTAGTTGTAGTGCCCGTGGACAGAGCCGTCCTCGTGGATCTGGACGGTGAACGTGAACGGCTGGAGCTCGACGAGCGCGAGGCCGAAGACGTCATGAAGCGTAAGGACGCTCCCGCCGTTCGCGGACGCAACTACGCGTCCGCCGTCGGCCGAGGCGAGCGGCACGGCAGCGGCGAGCGCAAACGTGGATATCACGAGGAGAAGTCGTAGCGATCGCATCGCTTCCCTTCTTGTTCGGGGGCGAGACGACCGTAGGCGGCGATGCGCGGCCCCGTATTGAACGACGCGAGCGTGACCTGGCACCAGACACGCGCGTTCTGCCGGAGGTGGCGGTTCTAGGAGACGACCACGGGAACGCGCTGAACAGCGTTGTTGCAGAACCCGTCGAAGTTCCACTCGGGGTTCATGGGCTGCGTATTGCCCGCGGCGTCGCTCGCGCGGCAGCAGAGCACATATGCGCCCGGCTCCGCCTTCCACGCGTAGCTCCAACCGTTCCAGGCGAACTCGGACACATGCTCGCCGAGGGCTGCGTCATCCCACGTCTCGCCGTCGTCCACGCTCACCTCGACGCGCTCGATCGGCCCGCGTCCCGACCAGGCTCGCCCCTCGAGCAGACACGGCCCCGCCTCGAGGAAGCGCTGTCGGGCCGGGAAGTCGGGGATACCGGGAGGGATCATGAGCGACCGCGGGAGGATCCTCGTCACCGGCTCGCCCGTCTCCTCCTCGGATTGCCGAAGGTGGTATGCGACGCTCTGCTGGAAGCCCCCGAACGGCTCGCCGACGACGGTGATCGACTGGAGCCACTTCACGTGCGTCATCCCGTACCAGCCGGGGACGACGAGGCGCAGCGGAAACCCGTGCTGAGGCGGAAGCGACTGGCCGTTGACTGCATACGCGAGAAGGACCTCGTCGCGTAGCGCGTCCGCGAGGGGGAGGCTCCGCTCGTAGAGGTGTTCGTCCTCGCCCTGGATGCCACGGTCGAGGCCGGTGAAGACGACCTCGAGAGCCTTCTCGGACACGCCGGCCTCCTCGAGGATCGGCGCGAGCGGCGTCCCCGTCCATTCCGCCGTCCCGACAGCCTCCAGGAGCCAGGGCTGGCTGTTCGCGCGCGGCGAGAGCAACGCGCGCCCGTTCCCCGCGCATTCGAGCGTCACGGCGAGCGTGCGCGACGGCCGTCCCGTTATGTCCCCAAGCGTCAACGTGAGCGGCCGCTCGACGAGCCCGCCGACCTGCAGCTCCCACGCATCGGCGTCGACGTAGGGGATGTCGAAATGGATCAGGAGGTAATGGAGCCCGACGGGCGTGATCGGGTGCCGGAGCGCCTCGAGAGGCAGCGCGTGGTTGCGAGCCGCGAGCTGGAGCTCCTCGAGCGTGATGTCGCTGGTCGCATCGGTTGCCATTCATCACCTCCTCGCGCGATGCCGAGAGCGTGCATCTTCCGCTTCGACGGGTCAAGAAGTCTCGCGTCTCCGAGCGATGAATTTCGGAGCAACGCGAAGTTTCATCTACGAAGAGCGCCACGACACGAGAGGAGACCCGATGGCGGACGCGACGATCAAACGAGTGGAAGACATGGAAGCCTTCTACGGCGGGATGGTTCGGCGAGCCCGCGCCTCGCTGGGCGTGACCTCGTGGGGGATGCAGGTCTTCGATCTGCCGCCGGGGTTCGACGAGTATCCGAACCACCACCACGGTAACGGCCAGGTTGACGCCGGCCAGGAGGAGGTCTACATCCCGCTGGCAGGGTCGGCAACGCTCGTCTTGAACGGCGACCGCCAATCGCTCGAGCCAGGAGTGTGGGCCCGTGTGGGAATAACGCAGCTTCGGCGGCTTCTCCCCGGTCCCGAGGGCTTCCGGTTTCTGGCGATCGGCGGAACGCCGGGACGTGCGTTCACGCCGCCTGCGTGGACCGAGCTCGGCGCTGCGCCCCCGGAGATGCCGGAGTAGGCTCGACCCGTGACGGCCGCGATCGATCCGCACGGCGGCCTCGAGGAGGCGCTCGTCGTCGCCGCACGCAGCGGCGA
>JALZEM010000300.1 GCA_030862005.1 Actinomycetota bacterium
CGGTAGCGCCGCGCCACGACCTGGAGCCCGATCGGGAGACCATCCGCGCTCCAGCCGGCCGGGACGCTCAGCGCGGGGCACTGGCTCACGAAGTTGAACCCGGACGTCATGTCGAGCGCGTGGTACAGGCCATCGCCGCGATCCTCGTACCAGACGAAATCATCCTCGTCGGTGGGCCGCGCGGTCTGGGACATCGTCGGGCAGAGCAAGGCGTCGAAGCGCTGAAGCACGGCGGCGAGCGCGTTCCACGCGCGCGTGCGCACGAACTCGAGCCGCTTGAACTCGACGGCGCCCATCGCGAAGCCCGCGTCCATGAGCGCGACGACGCGCGGATCCATGCGGTCCCGGAACTCGACGAGCTTGTCGCCGAAGATTGACGCCAGGTAGACGCCCCAGTGGGCGACCCACGCATCCGCGATGTCGCGATCCCACCCGAGGTCGACCTCCTCGACGAGCGCGCCTGCATCCGCGAGTGCCTCGGCGGCCTCGCGTACCGCCGCGTCCACCTCGGGCGCGACGGCGTAGCACCCGAGATCGACGTCGAGGGCGAGCCGCATCCCGGCGACGGACGCGTCGAGCGGGCCCGAGAGGTCGAGCGCTGACGCGAGCGACATGATGTCGCGCTCGTCCGGGCCCTGCGCGACCGCCAGGAACAGGCGAGCGTCCTCGACGGTGCGGGCGAGCGGGCCGAAGTGGTGAATCGTGTCGAACTGCGTCGGGAGGAAGTCGAGTGGGATCCGCCCGAAGGTGGGCTTCAGCCCGACGAGCCCGCACCAGGCGGCGGGGATGCGAACCGAGCCGCCCATGTCCGTTCCCTCGGCGAGCGGGACGCACCCCGAGGCAACCGCGGCGCCGGAGCCGCCCGACGAGCCGCCCGGCGTTCGCTCCGGGTTCCAGGGGTTGCGGGTGACGCCCCAGAGCGGGCTCTCGGTGAAGCTCGAGTAGGCGAACTCGGGCGTGGTCGTCTTGCCGACCAGGATCGCGCCCGCACCTAGGAGCCGCTCGACGAGGAGCGCGCTCTCGTCCGGCACCCAGTGCTCGAACGCGTACGACCCCATCGTCGTGCGCTTGCCCCTCGTCGGCGTGAGGTCCTTGATCGCGATCGGGACGCCGTGAAGCGGTCCGACGGGGTCGCCGGCGACGACGGCGCGCTCCGCCTCGCGAGCGAGCGCGGCCGCCTCGTCGGGGTAGACGAAGCAGAAGCAGTTGAGCCGCCCGTTCACCTCCTCGATGCGTGTGAGGCTGGCCTCGACCGCCTCGACCGGCGAAAGCTCGCGCCTACGGATCCCCCGGGCGAGCTCCGCGGCGGGCGTGAAGCAGAGCTCGAGTTCGTCCGCGCGCATGAGGGGCCTCACGCGCGCGTGACGACGCGCATCGCGGCACCCGTTCCGCCGTCGATTCGAAGCGTCGCGCCCGTCATGTGCGACGACTCGTCCGAGGCGAGCCAGGCGACGAGCGCGGCGACGTCCTCCCCGGTCCCGAAGCGGCCCGAAGGCGGCACGACCCAGCCGGCCGGATCCTCGGCGTGATCCTCGTGCCCGGCAGGCGTCGCCTGCACGCCCGGGACGACATCGCCCGGGCACACCGCGTTCGCGCGGATCCCGTGTGGCGCGCCCTCGGCCGCGAAAAGCTCCGAGACGGCGACGGCGCCCGCCTTCGTCACCGAGTAGGCGGCGATGCCGTGGATGCCGCGGATGCCCGTATCGGAGGCGATATGGACCATCGACCCGCCGCCCTGCTCCCGCATCACGCGGAAGCACGCACGCGAGTACCGGAAGCACGCCGTCAGATTCACCTCGACGAGCTCGAGGAAGGCGGGCTCCGGCGTCTCCTCGATCGATCCCTGAAACAGGATGCCGGCGTTCGCCACGAGCACGTCGAGCCGGCCGCCACACCGAGCGCGGGCGTCGTCGACCGAGCGATCCGACGCCGCGCGCTCGCGCACGTCGCACTGGAGGAACGCGGCGCCCGTCGCGGACTCGACCGCCGCGCCGCGTGTCCGGTCCCGGCCGGTGAACACGACCGTCATTCCCTCCGCGCGGAGGCGCTCGACGCACGCTTTCCCGATCCCGGAGGTGCCTCCGGTCACGAGGGCGCTTCGGCCGGCGAGCCCGGGAAGGGTCACGCGTTTGCGACCTCCGTCGCCTGGAGCGAGGCTCGCATTCCTCCGTCCACGAGGAGTACCGAGCCGCTGCAAAAGGCGGAGTCGGCCGAGACGTAGAAGGCGACCGCCGCGCCGGCGTCGCCCGCCGTTCCGACCCGGCCGAGCGGCGGGAGGAGCCAGTCGGACGTCCCGCCCGGCTCCGTCCGCCCGTCGACGAACGTCGCCATCCCGGGTGCGGTATCGCCGGGACAGACGACGTTCGCCCGGACGCCGGCCGGGCCGCCTTCGCAGGCCAGCATCTGGCCGAGCCAGATGAGAGCGCGCTTCGAGACCGAGTAGGCGCCGATCGCGACCTCCGGCCAGACGCCGGCATCGGAGGAGACGAGCGTGATCGAGCCGCCGCCGGCGGCGCGCAGAGCGGGAAGGCAGGCGACGGCGTAGCGATACGGCGCGACCAGATTCGTCTCCATGACCGCGTCCCACTCGTCGTCGGACGTCTCCGAAAGCGGCGCCGTATGCAGGATCCCCGCGTTCAGGACGGCCGCGTCCAGGCCCCCCAGCGTCGCGGTGGCGGTCTGCACGGAGGCGCGGACGGCGGCCGGATCGCGAACGTCGGCGCGAACGAACGTGGCGCCGGTTCGGGCGGCCACCGCCTGTCCACGGCCCTCATCGCGCCCGGTGAGGACGACCGCTGCTCCTTCTGCGCGCAGCCGCTCGACGACGGCGGCACCGATTCCGGACGTGCCGCCCGTGACGAGGGCCCGGACGCCGTCGAGACGCGCCATGGCCTCCAATCATCCCATGGGACGCCCGATCGGGCACCGCCGACGAGCGGGCCTTGATCACACGACCTCGACCCCTTACCCTTTCCTATCCGTTTCGTCTGCGGCAAGGAGATGTGACGCCGGGACGACGTCGACGCGAAAGGAGTTCGCATGGAAGCGAGCAGCGCGGCGGAACGCGAGATCCGAGGCATCACCGGTGGGCAGGAGCTCGCTCGGAACGCGCTCGGCCTGCCCCAGGTCCTCTTCTGCATCGTGACCGGCTCGGCGCCGCTCGCCGCGATGATGTTCAACGATCCGCTGTCGGGCCTCGGCATCGGCATCTCGGTGCCGGCGGCCTTCATGCTCGCCACCGTCTCGTTCACGTTCTTCTCGGTCGGCTACATCGAGATGGCACGGCGCGTGACCACGGCGGGCGGCATCTACTCGTACGTCTCGTACGGGTTCGGGCGGATCATCGGCCTCGGCGCGGCCGTCGGGATCGCCGCCGCGTACATGCTCTTCACGGTGGGCGTCAACGGCGTGACGTCGTACTTCGCCCAGACGAGCATCGACGATCTCGCCGGCGTCTCGATCGACTGGCGCGTGTACGCGTACAGCTTCCTCGTGCTGATGTTCCTGATCACGTACTTCCACGTCGAGATCGTCGCGAGGATCCTCGGCATCGCCCTGATCGGCGAGCTCGTGATCCTTCTGATCTTCGCCTTCGCCGTCCTCTTCCAGGGCGGAGGGCCCGACGGCATCGTGTGGTCCGCTCTCAACCCAGCCGGAATCTTCGGCGGGGGCGAGGGCGTGGAAGGGGCGGCCAGGGTCTTCGGCGCCGGCGCCGCGGGCATCGGCTTCTTCGCGGCGTTCTGGTCGTGGGTCGGTTTCGAGATGGCGCCGAACTACGCCGAGGAGGCCCGGAACCCGAAGAAGATGATGGCGTACGCCATCTACATCTCCTGCATCGGGCTCGGCGTGCTCTACACGTTCTGGTCGTGGATGCTCGTCAGCGCGTACGGGAGCTCGAAGGACCAGTGGCCGTGGGCTGTCGCGACGCAGTACGGAATCGCGGAGGCCCCGGCGAACGTCGGGCTCCCCGAGGGCAACTACGCGAGCGTCTTCTATCCCGTCGCGGAGGAGTTCGCGGGCTTCGTCGTCAAGGACTTCTTCCAGATCCTGATCATCACGGGCTCGTTCGCCTGCTCGCTCGCCTTCTGGAACACGGCGAACCGCTACCTCTTTTCGATGGGCCGCGAGGCGATCATGCCGCGCATCCTCGGCCGGACGCACGCGACGCACAAGAGCCCGTTCGTCGCGGGCGGGGTCGTACTCGTCTTCTCCCTGTTCGTGACGACGCTCTTCGCGGCGGACCTGGCGGGCGGCGAGCAGCGGGAAGGGCTCGGGGTCGACGCGTCGAGCCCGATCACCGCGCTCTTCCAGATCGGGACGTGGATGCCCTTCCAGGGGAACATGCTGCTTTTCCCCCTGATGGCGCTCGTGAACCTCGCGATTATCGTCTACTTTTTGCGCCCCGAGAATCGCGACGGCTTCCACTGGTTCAAGACCCTCGTCGCGCCGATCATCGGGTCGGGCAGCCTCGCCTTCGCGGTCTACCTCATGCTGAGCAACCGCGCCGCCCTCACGACGGGCGAGAACAAGGGCTGGACGTTCGCCGTCCCGTTCTACGCGCTCGGGATCTTCCTCGGCGGGTGCGCGCTCGCCGTGGCGTATTACTTCCTCGCAAGGAGGCGTTACGAGGCGGTCGGCAAGTTCGTGCACGAGGAGGCTTAGCCTCGTCCCCTTCATAGGAGTCTCACCG
>JALZEM010000303.1 GCA_030862005.1 Actinomycetota bacterium
TCGGGATCTTCTTCTTCGTTCGCCTGTACGGCAGCGACGACTATCGCCGTCGCTAGACGCCGAGGAGGACGCGCCCGCCGCGGCGCGCGAGGGCGCCGACGAGGCGGTAGGCAAGCTCCGAACCGAGCTCGTTCTCGAGCCGTGTCCGCGCGCTCGCCGGGCCGGGATTCGTGACCATGCGCCCGATCGCTTCGCAGTGGTCGAGGAGCCGGGACGTACCACCCGTCGCGCGAGCACGAGAATCGTGTGCGGCGGACATGGTCCCCTTATCGGCGCACGCTCGGGCCGCGAGTAATCCCTGACGCGAGTGAAGGACGACGGGCGCCCTCCTCGGAGCGCCCGCCGTCGTCAAAGGAGCGTCTTGCCGATCTAGACGGTGTCGCGCCGCGATGTGTCGCGGTCGTGGTCGCGGTCGCGAAGCTCGTCGGCGACGCTGCGGTCGGACCTCGTCCCGGCGGCGACCGGTTCGGCCCTCGTCGCGCCGGCCGTCGTTCCGGTCGTCGACGTTTCGGTGCGGCGATAGTCGTGCACGTCCTCATCCGGAATCGCCTGCTCCCGGCGGACGATGCTCCTCCGCGGCCCGGTTGTGTCGAACGTGAATGCGAGCACGAGTCCGATGATCAGCGGGATCACGGGCAGGAACTGGTTCAGGTCGTTGACGAGGCCGCTGATACCGAGATCGCCGCTCCAGCGGTCGAACCGTCCCTCCTCGACGCCGCCCTGAGGTTGCTTCGCGAGGAGAATCCAACCGCCGACGATCAGCGTCGGGATGAACGCGAAGAGGAACATCCCGGGGCTGAGCGTGGGCCAGCCCCACTTCGTCCAGCCCCCGAACAGCTGCGACAGCCCGAGAACCAGCCCGGCCGCCGCGATCAGCCCCATCGCGATCCAGAAGTCGCCGGTCTGCTCCGTCCACTCGAGCGTCGACGCGATCCAGACCAGGAGGCCGGCGGCGGCGACGCCCGCGAGCGTGAAGAGCGCACGGAGTGTTCCCCGGCTCGGTCCGACGCGGTCCGTCGCGACGTCGCGATCGCGGTCGACCCGGCGATCGCGCTCGATCACCCGCTCGTCGCGCGTGAGCGGCCGCTCGGTCGTCGTGTCTCCGTCTCTTGTCCTACGTCCAAACAATCCCACTATGGTCACCCCGTTCGGTCGGTTGCGGGTTCGCCGCTTCTGCAGGTGTTTTCCCGCTTTCCTAACGCGTGTAACGCGACCGCGGTTACGCGAGATCGCGGCGGCGCGCGTCGAACCGGGCCGAATCGAGCTCTTCGCGGAAGGCGACGATCGTCGCCTCCTCATCGCGCGTGAAGATGTGCTCCACGACCGTCACGCGGGCGTCGCTGTAGAAGGGCTCGTCGACGTGCCGCGAGCTCACGAGGTTGACGGACGTGCGCGCACAGGCGGGGCACCGGACGGCGACGCCGACGTGCTCGTCCGCGGGAGCGATTGCGCGGAACGCCGAAGGGAACACCGGTCGGGGCCGGCCCTCCGGGTAGCAGAAGAAGCTCCACGGCCAGGCGCCCGCACGGATTCGCCGAGCGGCCTGATCGAGAAGCTCGGCGGCGACCGCCTCGCGGCGTTGCGTCATCAGGTTGAAGAACGTCTCGTCCGTCGCACCGACGGGCGTCCAGTCAAGCTCCTCGTGCGTTACAAGCCCGTCGTGCTCGCCTCCACACGAGCAGGCGAATGTCACCATGTATACGGCCGGGTGAACCGCGCCTTCGAGGCGCTCGAGCGACCGGAAGTGCGAAAGGCGCACGCGCGCTTCACCCGTGACCGGGCACGGGAAGGTGTAGCGCCCGGTGAGACCGTCATACACGTGAATCGGTGAATGTATCGGCCGCGGCGGCGGGCACCGTGAGTTGAGGCCACTAGGCTCGCCCCGTTGCCTCGGGGGGCCGGATGGATGCGGCCCGTGTCCGGCCGACGCTTCAGTACTGAATGAGGGAATGCACCTCGTAGCCCGCAAGCTTCTCGCGGCCGTTCAAGAACGTGAGCTCGATCACGAACGCGACGCCGACGATCTCGCCGCCGAGCTGCTCGACCAAGTTGACCTTCGCACGGGCGGTCCCCCCGGTTGCGAGCAGGTCATCGTGCACGAGGACGCGCGCGCCACGAGCGATCGCGTCCGCATGCAGCTCGAGCGAGTCGACGCCGTACTCGAGGTCGTACTCGGCGCTAACCGTCTCCCACGGGAGCTTCCCCGGCTTCCGGGCCGCTACGAAGCCGCACCCGAGGTGGTAGGCGAGCGCGCCCCCGAGGATGAACCCACGTGCCTCGGCTCCGAGGATGACGTCGGGCTCACGCGGCGCCGCAAACTCGGCCAAGGCCTCGACGGTCTCCCGAAGCGCATCGGCGTCGGCGAGGAGCGGCATGATGTCCTTGAAGACAATCCCCTCGCGCGGAAAGTCCGGGATGTCCCTGATCTTCGACTTCAGGTCGATCGGCACAGCGCGGGAATTCTAGGGCGGAGGCCGTGGGGGCGCGGCCTGTCTGCCCGCGCCTGGCGCTACAAGGGGGCCAGTCCTCATTCGGTCCACGGTGCTCCTAGACGAGGCTTCGGAGCGCGCGCCAAAAGAGGAGCTGCGACAGCTCCTGCGACGCCGCGGCGAGCGCCTCGAGGTCTTCGATCCCCGCAAGCCGGCGGTCTGGGTTTCGCGAGCGGAGGGCCGGGGCAGCGATCTGCTCGAGCAGGCCGGCCGCCGAGAGCGCGCCGTTTCGGATGCTCCGCAGGTTCCTGGGCTCGATCCCGTAGCGGGCAAGGCGCGCGCACGCAGCTACGACGTCGACGTCCCGCTCGGGGTACCGGCGGTCGCCGTCTGCGACGGCGGGCTCCACCAGCCCGTATTCCTCGAGTTCGCGGACGAACGCGGCGTCGGCACCCGACCGCTCGCAGAGCGTGCGTAGGTCGATTTCGGGCTCACGCGCGCGGAGGAACGCATCGGGGCTCCGCTTGCGGGTGCGCCGCTTCAATCCGGGCGAGGCGAGCTCCTGCTTGATCACGCGAAGCGGCAAGAACTCGTCGCGCTGGAGCCGGAGGATCATCCGCAGGCGCTCGACGTCGTCCTCCGTGTAGAGGCGGTATCCGCCCTGGGTGCGGCGCGGCGCGAGGAGTCCCTGATCCTCGAGGTAGCGGATCTTCGAGATCGAGATGTCCGGGAACTCGTCCCGGAGGCGCCGGCGCACTGCGCCGATCGTGAGCGGCCGTTGCGACGTCTCTTCCAGCGCGGTCGCCATCGGTTCCTCAGGCTCGAGCCAGGAACGTCAGCCGGTACTTGCCGATCTGGACCTCGTCGCCGTCCTCGAGCTTCGCCTTCTCGACGCGGCGACGGTTCACGTACGTCCCGTTCAGGCTCCCTCGATCCTCGATCGTGTAGCCGTCGGCGTCGCGCGTGATCCCGGCGTGTGAACGTGAGACCGTGACGTCGTCGAGGAAGACGTCGGCGTCGGGCGAGCGTCCGATCTCGACGTGCTCCGCCTCAAGCGGGAACGTTTCGCCTTGCCGGCCGCCGCCCGAGCGGACGACGAGCGCGGTTCCCTCGATCCGCAAGTCGTCGAGCGGCGGCCCCGTCTCCTCGACGACCTCGTCTGGCGCAAACGTCATCGTCGTGTTGCCCTTGGGCTCGTCACGGATCAGCAAAGCGCCGCACTTTGAGCAGTAATTCGCGCTCAAGGGGTTCTGAAAGCCGCACTCGGGGCAGTGAACGTGACTCATCGAAGGAGCCGAGCTACTCCGGGTTCGGGGGCACGGCGCGCCCGGTGAGGATGTCCGCGAGCTTGTCGACATCGACCTCGTAGAGCGGCCCCTCCCCCGTGCCGACCTGCTTCTGGAGGCGCGCCTGGAGCTCCGCTCTCAGGATGTCAATTTGGCCGTGCAAGATCCGGCGCCGGTACGACACTTCGTGCTCTTCCTTGACGAGCCGGTCGATGAGGTCACGCAGCTCGGTGTCCGAGAGGTCTTGAAAGTTGGGCAGAGGCTCCACGGGGCTCCAATCGGCGCGTGAACGGGTACGGACAGTAAATCACCCCAACGCCGAGGGTTCAACCTTGGGTTGAGGGTTAGTGCGGTTCCGGAGCGCCGTCACCGGCGATGATTTCCGCGACGAGCGCGGTGTACTCGTCCTCGAGGGTGGCCGCGTCGGCGTCCGTCTGCCCCTCCGCGAAGACGTGGACCAGGGGCTCCGCCGGATCCGGGAGGACCTGCGCCCAGCCTCGCTCTTCGAAGACCTTGATGCCGTCGAGGAGATCGATCTTCCGCCCCTTCATGCGCTCGGTGAGAACGCGCATGACCGCGCCCTTTCGCGCCCACGGACAACGCAGCTCGCGGTGGATAACCGTCGAACGTGGAAGCTCCGCGACCAGCTCCGAGAGCGGCCGGTTGACCGGAGCAAGGAGCTCCAGCAGCTTGCAGAGGCTCGCGACCCCATCGTAGGCGGGCACGAACTCCGGGAAGACGAAGCCCCCGCCCACGGAGCCCGCGAAGACGACCCCGTCTTCCGCAGCCGCGCGCGTCAGTGCCGCGAGCGATGCGCCGGTGCGCTCGACCTCGAAGTTCGTTCCCTCGACGAGCCGGTCGACGAGGCTCGTGACCGTAACCGGGAAGACGAGCTTCCCACGTCGTCCGTTTGACGCGATGAGGCTCAGGAAGAGGAGGAGTTCCTGCTCGACCGGCACCTCCCGCGCCTGCTCGTCCACGAGGTAGATCCGCTCGGCGCCCGGATCGAGCACCACGCCGAAGTCGGCCCCGACCGCCGAGACAAGCCTCTTCGCGTGCCCGATCGAACCGGACAGCGCGGCGGGCGCCGGGAGGCCCTCCTCGCTGCGGAGGTACGCGTGCGACGCAATCGTCTCGGCGCCGAGGGGCCCGAGCACGAGCGGTAGGACGAGCGAGGCCGACGAGTAGGCATAGTCGACCACGATCCGGAAGCCGCGGGCGCGGATCGCGTTCGCGTCGATCGTCCCGAGGAGGTCTTGGGCGTAGCCCTCGGCGGCGCGCGCCGGGAAGCGGATCTCGCCGACCCCGTCCCAGGCAGCCCGTCGGAACTCCTGCCGCGAGAAGTGCTTCTCGATCTCCTTCATGAACGGCGCGGCCGCCTGGACACCCGGCGGCTCGTAGATCTGGATCTCGACGACCTCCGGATCGGCGGCGCTCGGCCGGACGTGAACGCCCGCGTCGAAGCCCTCGCTCTTCAGGAGGTGGCGGTTGACCGCGGACGGCATCACCCGGAGGTCGGCGACGTGAACGCCGGTCGCGTTCATGCCGGCCAGGACCGCGCGTCGGAGGAGACGGCACGACGGCGGCGCCTCCCGGCTCGTGACCACGTGGGCGCCTCGCTTGAGCGCGGTTCCGAGCGCGAGCCCGAGCCGTAGCGCCGTCTCCGGCGTGAGGTCGACGTTGATGAGCCCAGACACGCCGTCGCGGCCGAAGATGGTGGACGCGGCGCGGGACTCCCAGATCACGTTCCGGTCGACGTGCGCGCCCGCCTCGACCTCCTTGAACGGATAGATCCGCACGCCCGGCATGACGATGCTCTGTTCGCCGACG
Source organism: Actinomycetota bacterium (assembly GCA_030862005.1). Taxonomy (GTDB): domain Bacteria; phylum Actinomycetota; class Thermoleophilia; order Gaiellales; family Gaiellaceae; genus JACCYG01. Next base: position 5,546 of record JALZEM010000303.1, read on the forward strand.
GTCGACTGGTCGCCCACGGCGACGGCCTCGTGGAGACGCGCGTACTCACGGATGTCGCACATCCGTCCGACGATCGCGCCCTCGACGACGGCACTACGGCCGATCGACGTGCCGGCGTCCACGACTGAGCGAGCCGTCCGCGCGTGCTCACGGAGCACCACGTTCGCGCCGAGCACGGAGTGGCTCCCGACCGTCGCCTGCGGCGCGATCCGGCAGTAGTTCCCGATGAACGCGGGGCCCTCGACCGAGTCGAGGTCATCGAGCTCCACGCCCTCCCCCAGCCACACGTTTCCGCGCAGACGGATTCCCATGATGTTCAGGCGCACGCGCTCGTCGAGCGCGTCGAAGTTCGCCTGCCGGTACTGGTCGAGGTTTCCGATGTCCTGCCAGTAGCCGTCGGCGACGTAGCCGTAGAGCGCGCTTCCCTTCTCGAGGAGAAACGGGAAGAGCTCCTTCGAGAAATCGTGTGGGCGGTCGGTCGGGATGTGACGCAGGACGTCCGGCTCGACAACGTAGATCCCCGTGTTGATCGTGTCGGTGAAGACCTGCGCCCACGACGGCTTCTCGAGGAAGCGCTCGATGCGGCCGTCCTCGTCCGTGACGACGATCCCGAACTCGAGCGGGTTCTCGACGCTTTTGAGCGCAATCGTGACGACCGCGTCCTTATCCCTGTGGAAGCGGACGAGCGCGGTGAGGTCGATGTCGCAGAGCGCATCCCCGGAGATGACGAGGAACGGCTCGTCGAGCGCCTCTTCCGCAAGCTTCACGGATCCCGCCGTTCCTGCCGGCGATTCCTCGACGGAGTAGCGGATGCCGACGCCGTGGGCCTCGCCTCCGCCGAAGTAGCCGCGGATCGTCTGCGGCATGAAGGCGAGGGTGACGAGGATGTCTTCGAAGCCGTGCTCCTTCAGGAGCTCGACGATGTGCTCCATGCACGGCTTGCCCGCGATCGGCACCATCGGCTTCGGCTGGTTCGACGTGAGCGGGCGAAGGCGCGTCCCCTCGCCGCCTGCCATGACGACCGCTTTCATCGTTTCCATCCTCTCATCGTCCGGCCGGCCGAAGCGACGTATTGCACAGCCGCGGCAAGCGCAACGGCGACCCCCGCCCAGAAGAGCACGAGCGCCCAGGCTGTGTCCT
>JALZEM010000306.1 GCA_030862005.1 Actinomycetota bacterium
CCGCCGCGCTTGGCCACGGGAGCCCGGCGGCCGGTTTCCGGGGCCAGGCGCCGGGCGACGCCCGTCGAGACGTACGCGCTCTGGAACCGCCACACCGACGGTCTGGGTGACGGACGCCGCAGGCGCCCTTGCGTCCCGAACCGGGCTGAAGAGCCGCTGATCGCGCCGGGCCCTAGGAGCGCGCGGCGGCGCGCTTCCGGCGCGCCGCGGGCTTCTTCTCGCCCGTGCGCTTGCTCGGTGCTCGCTCTGATTTCGCCTGCGCCACGCTCTTCTTGAGCGCCTCCATGAGGTCGACCACGGGCACAGGGGCAATCGGCTCCGGCCGCGTGACCTCCTTGCCCGCAAGCTTCGCTTCGAGCATGTCGCGGACGTCGCGTCGGTGCTCGTTCTCGAATTCGTCGGGGTCCCACTCGCCCACGAGACTCTCGACGAGCTGGACGGCCATGGCGAGCTCGGGCTCGTTCAGCTCGGTCTCCCGGACGGCCTCGTCTACCTCGGCCTTCGAGCGGAGGTCTTCGGCGAAGTAGAGCGTCTCGAGCGCAAGCGAGTCGTCAAGCGGGCGGATGAGGCACAGGTTCTCTTTGCCCCAGAGGACGAACTTTCCGATCGCCCCCACGCCCGTACGCTTCATCGCCTCGAGCAGGAGCACGTACGGCCGGCGCTGAGCGATCGCGCTCGCCGGCGCGAGGTAGTACGTGCGATCGAAGTAGATCGGGTCGACGTCGGGCACCGGGACGAACCGGACGATGTCGATCGACTGCGACTTCTGCACCGCGACCGCGTCGAGATCCTCGTCCTCGACGATCACGAACTGGCCCTTCGAGAACTCCCAGCCCTTGACGAGCTCGTCCGCCTCGACGTCCCGCTCGTGCTTCGGGCAGTAGCGCTTCTGCTTGATCGGCGTCCCGCACTCGCGATGGAGGGTCCGGAACGCGACGTCCTGTCGTTGCTGTGCGACCGCGAGGCCGATCGGGATGTTGACCAGCCCGAAGTTGATCGATCCGTTCCAAATCGTTCGCATAGGAGGTCTCAGCGTACCGAGGGAGAGACCATTCTGCACCGGCACCGCGTTCCCTCCCGTGGGAGGCGCGGCCTGCGTTTTCCCTGGTTACGACACGAAAGCATTCGGGTACCCGCTCCTTGGGGATCCTGGAATGGAAGCGACCGACGGTCCGGCCGTGGCGGCGTGCCCGTGAACATCCTCGTTCGCGACGAGCCGTCGTCGCTGGCCGAGGTACGCGCCGCAGTCGACACCATCCCCGCGGAGCACGGCCTTTCGGCGGAGCCTTCGTTCGATCTCAAGGTCGCGAGGGGCGAGGCCCTGGCGAACGCTCTCCGCCGCGCACGGAACAACGAGGTCGCCGTAGACGTGACGCTCGAATCCGATCGAGACGTCATCGGGGTCGAGGTCGTCGACGGCGGCCGCTTCCGCATCGACGAAGGCCCCGATCCCGAGCACGGGCGCGGCCTCCCACTCATGATCGCGCGCGCCGACGAGGTCGAATTCGCTTCGAGCCGTGACGGCACGCGCGTCCGGATCCGCATGCGCGTCGGACGCGATGACCCCGTCGCCGACCTATAGCTTCGGGCGAATGGACGACACCCAGGCCGAACGCGCGGCGAAGAACGAGGCGCTGTTCCGCGACGTCAACGAAAAGATCAAAGGACTGACGGAGGCCCAGGCCTCGGACTGGGCCTCCGTCCTCTGCGAGTGCAGGAATCCCGACTGCACGCGGATGATCGACATCACGCTCGCGGAGTACGAGGCCGTCCGGGCACGCGGAGAACGGTTCGCGATGATCGGCGGGCACGAGGATCCGGCAATCGAGCGCATCGTCGACCGGAACGAGCGCTTTCTCGTCGCCGAGAAGATCGGGCCCGGCGCCGACATCGCCCGCGACCTCGACCCGCGCTCGTAGCGGTTACAGGCGGCGTCCGCCGACCCAGGTATCGGCGTACCAGCCGGTGATGCTCGAGATCTTGACGACGTCGCCGGTATGCGGCGAGTGGATGAACTGGTTCCCGCCGATGTAGATCCCGTTGTGCCCGAGCCCGTTGAAGAAGACAAGATCGCCCGGCTGAAGCTGCGAGCGGGACACCGGTGAGCCGTAGCCGTACTGCATCGCCGCGTTGTGCGGCAGCGAGACGCCCACCTGCGCATACACGTACATGACGAAGCCGGAACAGTCGAACCCCGTGCTCGGCGAGGAGCCGCCCCATTTGTACGGGATCCCGAGGTACCTCATGGCGATCCCGACAACGCCGCCGTGCGTGCTCGGCGGCGGAGAGCCGGAGCCGACTTCCGGCTCCGCGGACGAATCGTCCGGCGCCGCGGACGAATCGCCGGATGCGCTGGAGGTTGGCGGCGACTGCGAAAGGCGCTCGCGCGCTTGCTCCTCGAGACGGCGTTGCCGCGCGGCTTCTGCCGCCTGGATCCGCGCGATCTGGTCCTTGATCGAGCTCAGTAGACGCTGGCGCTCGGCGAGCTGGGCCTCGATGTCCGCGCGGCGCGCCGCACGTTCTGCCACGAGCTGGGCCTGCCGCACCCGCGCCTCTTCGAGCTCGGCTTCGCGGCGCTTGATCTCGGCACGGAACGCCTCGATCTCGCGGATGATCCGCGCGTCCTGCTGCGAGACCCGGCTGACGGTGTCAACCCGCGTAAGGAAGTCGTCGAGGCTTTCGGCGGCGAGCAGGATCTCGACGACCGTGGCGCTGTCGGACTCGTAGAGGGCGATCAGCCGTTCCTGGAGCGCCGCCTGGGCGTCAGCGTAGTTGGCGCGGGCGATCTCGAGGCGCCGCTGGTTCTCGCGCTGCTCCGCTCGGATCTCCTCGAGCCGAACCTCCGCCGCGTTGTACGCCTCGACGGCGAGCCCGAGGTTAGCGTCGAGCTCCTGGATCTGGGCGAGGACGCGCTCCGCCTCGGCTTGCTTCGAAGCAACTGACGGAGCCGAGGAGGCCGGCGTGGCCGAAACAAGGGTTGCGGCGACGACGAGACCCAGAATCGCAAGTCGTCGCTTCGACCCGATCACGACCTCGCAGTCGTGGCCCCAGGGGGCGGGCAGGGGGGGCCGCTCGCCGTCACAAGGGCGGGATGCTAACAGGGTTCGCGGACACGCGGCAGCCACCACGCAGGCCGCGCTCCTTGAGCAGAAACCTGCCGCTTCCCGAACCTACCGGGCGCTGTCACACGTCCTCACGCCCGTCGCTGCGAGCCGAACGGTGGAACCCTCCACGGAGACGGTGCGTAACGCGCCGCCTCCGTGTTAGGGTGCCGCCCCGTGCCGGCGTCAGCACAGAGGCGGCTCCGTGCGGCCCGCGCCTCGTTCGCGTTCCTCGTCTCGATCGTCGCGCTGCTCGCGGCCACGGCCGCGGGCGCTGACAGTCCCGTCAGCGAACGCCACGCCGATCGTCTCCGCTCCGCAAACGCCGACATCGGAGCGGAGTCCCATGCGGTCCTCCTCGAGCTCTACGCGCTCGAATCACAGCTGGGCCGCGCGGAGGAGCGGCTCGCCGCCCTTCGCGCGGAGGCTGCGGCCGTCGACCGGGAGCGGGAAGAAGCCCGCCGCCGTCTCGCGCTCGTTCAGAAGACGCTCCAGGAGGCCGAGGAGCGTCTCGGCCTTCGTCTTCGCGAGCTCTACGTCGAGGGCGATCCTGATCCGCTCGCGGTCTTGCTCGGCGCGGCTTCGCTCGACGACGCGATCACGTCGCTCGAGAACCTCGGTCGATTTGCGACGCAAGATCGCGAGATCATCGAACAGGTACGCGAGGCACGGGCGACCGTGCGGTCGGCGCTCGAAGATCTCGCCGCCCGCGAGGACGAGCTCCGGCGACTGACGGCGGACGCCGAGGCGACACGCTCCGCACTCGTCCAAGCGCGCGCCGAGCGGTCGGCGTATTTAGCTGCGCTCGTGCGCCAACGGCGAGTCAACGAGGCGAGGCTCGCGGAGCTCGTAGCACAGGCAAGCGTGATCGAGTCGCGTTCCGACGACGTGAACACGAGCGGCGAGTCCGGCGGCGGCGAGTCCGGCGGCGGCGAGTCCGGCGGGGGCGAGTCCGGCGGGGGCGAATCGTCAGGTGGAGGATCCGCGCCTCCGCCCGTTGCGGTCGGCGGAACCCGGATGACCGTCCAGTCGACGGGCTACTGTCTCAAAGGGACCACGGCGACTGGGATCCCCGTGGGATTCGGCGTCGTCGCCGTCGATCCAGCCGTCATCCCGCTCGGCACGCGGATGACGATTCCCGGCTACGGCGAAGGTGTCGCGGCCGATACCGGGAGCGCGGTCAGAGGCGCGGTCATCGATCTCTGGTTCCCTTCCTGCGCGCAGGCGGTCGCGTGGGGGCGGCGAACCGTCACGATCACGCTGCACTAGGAACGGTCAGCGCTCCCTCTCGAAGAATGGCCCAGAGCGCGAGCGGGTGCAGCGACCCGGGCGCACCCTTGGGTCACCGCTCAGCTATCTCCACCCGCCAGGGTCGAGGCTTCTACGGCGACAAGTTCATGCCGCTGTCTATAGCAGTGCGGGCCTCGACTCCCGCGACTAGGCTCAAAGATCGGCTTAGGCACGCTCGCAGTTGTCCTCTTCGCTGCCGCGCTCGTCCTGGCGGTCTTCGTGCCGACACGATGGCGGTGGATCGCGGCCATCGGCGCGGCCGGCGCGGCAGGTTGGTGGGTCTTTCATGTCGCGAAGGG
>JALZEM010000321.1 GCA_030862005.1 Actinomycetota bacterium
GCTCGGGGTCGAGACGACCTTATCCGGCGATCGCCAGACGAATGCGGTGCCCACGCCGCGTGAAAGTGCTCCCGCCCGCGCGCGCGCGCCCGCGCGAGCGCGGAGGCGACGCGGGTACGTCTCGGAAGCGGAAGCGAGATCTTGACCGTCCTCGTCTTGGGTCAAGTTGCGAAGCGGGTGCCCCTTGTAGCGGCCCGCTAGCGTCCTACTGACCATCGCGATCTCGGCTCCCGAAGCGACGGCATCACGGACGCGTCCGTATGGAAATCGAGAAAGGTCATCGAGTTCTGTCGGTTCCCGGGAGGCCGCGGAGGCGACGTCACAAGTAGGCCGAACGGCCTATTGAAATCGGCCTGGCAAAGCGGACGATCGTGCGGTCCGTACGAACACGAGGAGGACGTAATGAGGAAGGGCATCACGATCGTTGCTGCGGCCGTGATCGCGCTCGCGATCGCGGCGCCAACAGCATCCGCGTAGACGCACGCGCAGCAGGACGCGTTGTTGAATTCGCTCAAGGCGAAGCTCAACTGCCTGACGAAGACGCCCGTGACGGAGTTCGGTGACCCCGCTGGCTCCGATTGGGGCTACGTCTGGGACAACGTCGATGCCGATAACACCATCAGCGGCACGTTCGGAGCGTCCGCACTCGATTTCGCGTTCGGATCGGCGAATCCCGACGCGTGGCTCGTCACGGTGAAGCCGACGAGCGCGTGCAAGGCGAAGTTCGCGACCACGCCGAAGCCCGCTTGGTGGCCGGCGCGCACCGCGAGCTCGGAAGGAAAAGCTCAGGCGGTCCGACTGCTCGCGTCCAGGTAGCGAGTCGAAACCGCGAATCGCGAAGGTCCTGCCGGCAACGGGGCGCGCGGTAGGACCTTTCGCGACCAGCTTTCCGCCACCCGATTGCGGGGGCTAAACGGGAGTCGTAGAGTCGTCGGATGTCGTCTCGCAGGCGAAGGTGAGGTTTGAGCGGACGGCCAGGGCGATACAGATTCCAGGCAAAGGCGACTTCGACGAGCTCATGATTCACGCAGTGGGTGATCGTCTACGGGGTCGTCAGCGCGGAAACCGAGAAGGTCGTCGAGTTCTTTCCTTCGTTCTATGCATCGCATGAGCGTAAGGTGCCGGCGCACTGCGGCAAGGGGGCGGTGTGGCACTGAACGGGTCGCGTCCCCCCTCGGTTCCAGGCTAGGTGGCTCTCCCGAAAGGCCTAGCCAAAGACGAGGGGCGACCCCCCAGTCGCCCCCCTTTGCCATCCCAAGGGACTCGCATATAGGTCAGCGGCGAAGGGCTGCGGCTCCCTTAGCGGCTGGTCGCTGCCCCCGGACAGCGGCGGGCATGGTAGCGCAGGTTTCGCATGTCGTTACGACCGGTTCGATCTACGCCGCGAGCGGAACGGCCCGCGCTCGGCTGAGCGCCTTGCGGCGAGCCGCGCGAGCATCATCAGGTCGGCGTAAAGCGCGACCTTCCTCCAAGCCGCGCCCGCGGAGCGGGGCGAGGCAGTAGTCGTTCTTCAAATACCCGAACCGCGCTCGGCCGGGCGGCAGATCAACAGGACACGTAGTCGCCGGACGAGCCCCACGAGCAGCTGTCGATCCGCATACCGCTCGAGTTCTTGAGGATCGCGGTGTCGCCCGTGTTGTTCCAGACGTACCCGCCGCTTCCCCAATAACGATGCCAGGCCGTGTTGCCGCCTGATCCGGTATGAAGCGTAAGCAAAGAGTCCCTGGACCGCATACGAGAGCGGGTAGTGGGTCAGTGATTTAGTAGCGCGCGCTCTTCGATGGCAAAAGCGCGACGATGATGACGGCGATGACGCTGAAGATGAGGCCGAGTAGCCCCCAGCCGACGACGCTGCGTCCTTTGCCCCAAGCAATCCAACCAGCCGCGACGCCTCCAACGATCCATACGATCCACGCCCACAGCGGTATGTCGTCTTCCACGGCGCGCCAGTATAAAAATCGATGCCTGACCGGTCACGAAAGCGCCCGCGCGACGTAAACGCGCTGATCGGGCTCTAAAGAAGCGGAGCGCGTGCCGGTTAAGCGGCGCCACTGCAGCAACCACTCGCACTAGTCGTATCCGTACCTCGGGACGAAGCCCAGACCTTCAAACGCCGGTCGAGCTCCAGCTAAACGAATTAGAAGTGTTCCCCTCGTTTGTTGCCCAATCCTGTATTCCTTGGGTGGATAAACACGCCTCGCCTAACCCGGAACCAGGCGACCGGCACTGTCCTAGTGAAGAGGGACTGAGCCCCGATCCTCGACGCGGGTCAACGCGTGAGGAGATCGGATAGGCGGCTCTTCCAATTCGGGGCGCGACCGGCGAGGCGAGGCGACGCGCGAAACGGATTACGGGGGGTAGAACCGCTTGTCGAGCGCATACGCGATGAGCACGAGCAAGAGCGCAACGATTCCGATCGGAACCGACAGGCTGATGCCGCGCTCCAGCTGGTCTCGCTGCCGACGCATCATGATCGAGATGTGCTCGATGAGCGACGCCTCGTCGTCGGGACCCATCGGGAGCTTCGCCGCGAAGACGTCGTCCGGGATCGCGCGGTCCCAGAAGCGGACGAGCCTGCGCGGGCGGATGAACAGTGCCAGGAGGGAGATCGACCCGATGAAGAGGAAGAGCGCCACCCAGGCAATCACCTCCGGCGGCCCATCTTCGAAGGTGTAGAGCTGTGTCCAGAGCGTGATCGCCCCCGCGACCTGAGCGGCGACGACGCGCGAAGTTGTTGCCTCAAGGCTCAGAAGGCTTTCCTGGAGGACCCTCACGAGCTCCCAGCCGATCCTCGCACGGCCGCGCAGCTGGCTCATGAGGCGGAAAGGTACAAGCGCTTGCGGACAGTCCTGGGCCCCGCGACCGCCGGCTGACGGGCGGTTCACCGCGGAGATTTCGTTCTCCTACGACGACTGCGGCTTCCCGGTTGAGGTCGAGGGCGAGGCCAGCGTTCAGTTCCGCATCCCACGGGGAAGGGCAAGACGGGCGAGCTTCTTCTTCCGCGGCACGTCCTCCTTCCGCGAAGATGAGTGCGGGCGTTCGTCTCTGGGGCCTTGAGGAGGGAACGATTATCGGGCCGGGATTTTCGCGCCGGGATTTCGCCTAACGCGCCCTGCGGGCCTCACCGTGGCGAGCGTTTATCGAGGGGCACGGACGAAGGTCTGATGTTGCCCCGTCTGTTGTCGCATGCCCTCGCGTGATTCTGACTGGGCAACAAGAAAGACGCTGTTACCAGCGGCTTTGGGAGGCTGCGGGGCAAGGATTCGAACCTTGACTACCTGATCCAGAGTCAGGCGTCCTACCATTAGACGACCCCGCAACAGGGCGCGGCACAGTGTAGCGAGCGGGTGGTTTGGCTACGGCGCCGCCGCGGGTTCGGCGGCCGTTTCGGCGCTCCGCAGCCGGTAGTACGCGAGCGTGAACGCGAGCGCGACGAACGGGGCCGAGAGCGTGTTCGAGATGACGTCGCCGATGTACGTCTGGATGGAATCGTCGAGTGGCGAGAGAATGAGATCGAGAACGATGCCCGCTGCGACGAGGATCAGGAACGTCAGGACGATGAGGCCGAAGACGCTCCAGCCGTGGCCGCGGACGAGCTCACGGCTCCGCCCGAAGGCGCGCCCGACGGAGGCGCCCTCGAGCATGATCACTGGGATGATGACCGCCCACCACGTCGCGAGGACGAGACCCGGCACGATCAGGAGAACGAGGCCGATCATGATTCCGAGCGCGGCGAGGAGCCCAGCGATGCCGAGCGTGTTGATCCGCGGACGGACGCGCGAGAGCGTCTGTCCGATCGAGAGGTCGGCCCGGCCGTCGCGAACGTCCTCGATCGCGACGACGAGCGCGCCCTGGAGCCAGAAGACGCCCGCGAGCGCCACGAAAATGCTGGCGACGAGCCCGAACCACCCGAGCAGCGCGACAAGCGCGAGCGAGAAGAGCGCGAGCAGCAGGTAGACGATGAACGCAATCGGGAGGAGGTGGCGCCAGTGCGCCTTGTAGTAGGCCCACGCCTCGCCGATCACCTCGCCCGCGCGCATGACGCGCGGGACTCTAGATCATGCGGCGGCCTGCGCCCAGTCCCCGTAGAGCGAGAGATATCGCCCGCCGCGTCCGATCAGGTCGTCGTGCGTGCCCTGCTCGACAATCCGCCCGTCCTCGAGGACGACGATGAGGTCGGCGTTTCGGATCGTCGAGAGGCGGTGGGCGATGATGAACGCGGTCCGGCCCGCGAGGAGCTTGTTCAGCGCCGACTCGATTTGCCGTTCGGTCCCGATGTCGACGCTCGACGTCGCCTCGTCGAGGATGAGGATCCGGGGATCGGCAAGGAGCGCCCGCGCGAAAGCGACGAGCTGGCGCTGTCCGAGCGAGAGGCGGCTGCCGCGCTCTCCGACCTCCGTCTCGTACCCGTCCTCGAGCTCGAGGATGAACTCGTTCGCGCCGACGGCCCGCGTGGCCGCAGCGACCTCCTCGGGCGAGGCCTCGGGCCGGCCGAAGACGATGTTCTCGCGGACCGTTCCCGCGAACAGGAATCCCTCCTGCGGGACGATGCCGAGCTGGCGGCGCAGGCTCTCCTGCGTCACGTCCCGGAGGTCGTGCCCGTCGATCGTGATCGCGCCGGAGCGCGGATCGTAGAAGCGGGCCAGAAGCTTCGCGATCGTCGATTTTCCGGCGCCGGTGTGCCCGACGAGGGCGACCGTCGTCCCGGCCGCGACGTCGAGCTCGATCCCATGCAAGACCTCCGGCCCCGAGCCGTAGCCGAAGTGGACGTCGTCGAACCGGACATGTCCTTCGATCCGCGGTAGCTCGCGCGCGCCCGGCCGGTCCTCGACCTCGGGATCCTCGTCCATCACGTCGATGATCTTGTCGAGCGCGGCCACGGCCGCGAGGAACGTGTTGTAGAGCTGCGAGAGCTGCTGGACGGGATCGAAGAAGTTGGTCAGGTATCCGATGAAAGCGAAGAGCGTCCCGACCTCCATCGAGCCGTCGAAGATGAGGTAGCCGCCGAAGCCGAGCACGACCGCCGTCGCCGCGGACGACAGGAAGTCGACGAACGGGAAGTAGAGCGCGTTCAGGACGACGGTCTCGTGGTTCGCCTTCCGGTAGTCGTCGTTCACGTCGCGGAACCGCTGCGCGTTCGGCTCCTCTCGCGTGAACGACTGAACGACGCGCATCCCTGCAATGTCCTCGGCGAGCGTCGCCGTCACGAGGCCGAGGCGTTCCCGCACACGCCGGTACGCGCGCGACGAGCGGCGCCGGAAGATCGTCGTCGCGATGCTCATGAGCGGGAAGACGGCGAGCGTCGCGAGGGCCAGCCGCCAGTCGAGGAAGAAGAGGATGACGGCGGAGCCGAACAGCATGAGCGTGTTCTGGAGGAGGCTCGTCACGCCCTCGGTCACGAGTCGGTCAAGCGCCTCGACGTCGTTCGTGAGCCGGGAGATGACGGCGCCGGCGCGGTTCCGTTCGTAGTAGCCGAGTGAGAGACGCTGGAGATGTGCGAACAGCCGCTGACGGAGATCGGTGAGGACGCGCTCGCCGACCCACGCCGTGAAGTACGTCTGCGCGACGTTCGCGAGGAGGTTGAGGACGCCGACGGCGAGGAACGCCGCAACGATCCAGCCGAGGAGCTCGAGGTCGCGGCCGCGGATACCGTCGTCGATCGCGAGCTTCGCGAGGTACGGCGGAGCGAGCGCGGTGGCGATGGCGCCGAGCAAAGCGGCAATCGCGATCACCGTCCGCGCGCGATAGGGCTGCGTGAGCCGGGCGAGGAACGCGATCCGGCGCGCCGTTCGTGCCCAGCTCCAGTCGTCGACCTCCACGCCGATCCGCTGCGTCAGATGGCTTCCGGGCTGGTGGATGCGCATTACGCCGTCGCGCCTTCGGTCTCGGTGAGGACACGCGCCGACACGAGGCCGTGGTCGGCTATCTCGCGGTACACGGGGCTCGTCTCGTAGAGCTCCTCCGCCGTCCCGCGCACGACCAGTCGCCCGTGATCGAGGACGACGACCTCGTCCGCGAGCGAGATCGTCGAGAGCCGGTGCGCGATGATCAGCGTCGTTCGACCCCGCATCGCCTCGCGCAGGCCGAGCCGGATCTTCGCCTCGGTCGTCGCGTCGACGGACGCGGTTGCGTCGTCGAGAATGAGGATGCGCGGATCGACGGCGATCGCTCTCGCGATCGCGATCCGCTGTCGCTGGCCACCCGAGAGCGTGATCCCGCGCTCGCCGATCACGGTGTCGTAACCGTCGGGGAGCTCAGCGATGAACTCGTGCGCCTGCGCCATCCGCGCGGCGCGCTCCACGTCCTCGTCGGTCGCCTCCGGCGCGCCGAACGCGATGTTCTCGCGGACCGTTGCCGAGAAGAGGAAGGGGTCCTGCGAGACGATCCCGATCGCTCGTCTCAGGTCGGTGAGCTTGAGGTCGCGGACGTCGGCACCGTCGACAAGGATCCGCCCGCTCGTTACGTCGTAAAAGCGCGGGACGAGCGCCGCGAGCGTGCTCTTCCCGGAGCCGGTGTGTCCGATGAGCGCGATCGTCCTGCCGGCCTCGATCTCGAGGTCGATGTCCTCGAGGACGGGGCGCTCGGGGTCGTAGCCGAAGGTGACGTCTTCGAAGACGAGCTCGCCCTCGCCCGGCGGGAGCGGCCTCGCGTCCGTTCGCTCGACCACGTCCTCTGGCTCGTCGATCACCTCGAAGATCCGTTCACCGGACGAGATCGCGCGTTGGAACTCGCTGATCCAGTACCCGAGCATCCGCAGCGGCTGGACGATCATGAGGAGGTAGACGTTGAAGGCGACGAACGCGCCCAGCTCGAGGTCGCCGTTCAGGACGCGGCGGCCGCCGACGAGAAGCGCGATCGCTTGGGCGAGGAGCGGGAGGAACGAGAGGAAGGGCGTGTAGTACGCGCGTTGACGCGCGGCGCGGACGGATTGGTCGAAGACGGCCTCATTGCGCTGGCTGAACTTCCGCTCCTCGCGCTGTTCCTGCGCGAACGCCTTGACGACGTTGACGCCGACGATGTTCTCCTCGGCGATCGTCGTCATGTCCGCGAGCCGCTGTTGGACGTCCTTCAGGATCGGGTGCGATGCGCGCGAGTAGAGGTAGGCGACGGCGACGAGAGCCGGGGTGACCGCGAGGGACGCGAGCGCGAGCTTCCAGTCGATGACGAAGACCAAGACCCCGACCGTGACGATCATGAGGATGTGCTGCGTGAAGAAGATGAGCCCGTAGCCGAGGAAGAAGCGAACGCCCTGGAGGTCGACGGTCGCGCGCGACATGAGCTGGCCCGTCTGATGCTTGTCGTAGAAGCGCCAGGAGAGGCGAAGGAGCCGGTTGTAGAGCGCGTTTCGGAGGTCGAACTCAACGCCGAGCGCCTGCGCGCCGGCGATGAAGCGGCGCGCCACGAGCTGGAGTGCCTTCGCGAGTCCCGCGAGCGCGACAAGGAGGACGAGCAGCTTGAGGAAGCCTTCGTCGCGGTCGGGAAGCGCGCCGTCGATGACGCGTCCCGTGAGCCACGGAATTGCAAGCCCCGCCGCCTGCGACCCCACCGCGAGCACTATCGACGCCGCGAGCGACCACCGGTACGGGCGAAGGAACCCGAGGAGGCGGATGAACGTCCGGCGGAAAGGAGGACTCGGGGGGCTTGGCGGGCTTAGGTTAGTCACGGCTAAGTAAACGTCGAGTCTAGCGGCGGCCTTCCGCGTGGCCGGGTCGCGGAAATCGGCAACAGTCGGACACACGTTCGGATCGATCCGTCGCGCACGCGCGCGCTCTATCGCGCTACGCTCGAAGTCGGGGGCGAGGGGCCGAAGGC
>JALZEM010000329.1 GCA_030862005.1 Actinomycetota bacterium
CTGGCGATCGCCCCTCGTCATGTTCATCGTGAGCGTCTCGACGGCGGCGCTTCTCGTCGTCGCCGCGATCGCGCTTGTCCGCCCGCGCCGGCGTGACCTGCGCAGGCGCATGGCCCAATTCGTGTCAGTCGCGATCCCTGCAGCCGGCAAGCAGGGCGCGGCCAGGTCGGATGTCGTCCTCGCGAGCGCCGAGAAGTCGCTCGAGCGGACGCCGCGGTGGGGAAGGTTCGTCGAGCAGCTCGAGCTCGCCGAGATTCGGACACCCGCGGTTCACATCGCAGTCGGAACGGTGACCGCGACGTTGTTCGCCGCTTTCGTCCTGTACCTCGTCGGGGGCTCGCCGCTGTTCGTCCCGCTGGCGTTCGCCATCCCGTTCGTCGTCCGTTCGCTCGTCGTGCGGAAGGTCGAGAAGCGGCGGGCCGCGTTCGCCGAGCAGCTTCCCGACAATCTTCAGGTCCTGTCCTCGGCGCTGCGCGCCGGCCACAGCCTCGTTGGCGCGCTCTCGGTCGTCGTGGACGACGCGCCGGAGCCTGCGCGGAGCGAGTTTCGGCGGATCATCGCCGACGAGCAGCTGGGCGTTCCGCTCGAGGATGCGTTCGCCGTCGTGGTTCGCCGGATGGACAGCCGTGACCTCGAACAGGTAGCGCTCGTCGCGGCCCTTCAGCGGGAGACCGGCGGGAACACGGCCGAGGTGCTCGATCGAGTCTGCGACACGATTCGCGAGCGCTTCGAGCTCCGCCGCCTCGTGAACACGCTGACGGCTCAAGGCCGGATGTCGCGCTGGGTCGTCTCGCTCCTGCCGGTGGGCCTGCTCGCGCTGATCACGCTGCTCAACCCCGCGTACGTAAAGCCGCTGTACACCCACCCCATCGGCCGCGTGATGCTCCTCGTGGCCGCCGTGATGATCGTGACGGGGTCATTGGTGATCAAGAAGATCGTCAACATCAAGGTCTGAGGAGAAGCGGAATGATCCTCTTTCTCCTCGTCGGCCTCTTCCTCGCAGGCGCGTCTGTCGGACTGCTTGCCCGGTCGTTCTCAATGTCTCGTGCGCGCACGGCCGAGGTGCTCGCCCACATCGACGCCTACGGTTTCGGAGGGAAGAGCGCGGCCGCGAACGCGGCCGGGGCGATTCGGACCGCGGTCGACGAGATCGCGAGCCTCGTCGGCGGCGTCGCCGCCCGCCGCTTCACCGGCCTCAAAGAGGCGGAGCTCCGAAACGAGCTCATGGCGGCGGGTCTCTATACGACCGCGCCGCGGAAGTTTCTCGGCTACCGGATTCTCTCGACTCTGTGCGTCCCGGCAGCGGCGGTCTGGCTAACGGCCGCCTCCGGGTTTCCGGCCATCTTCGTCGTTATCGCGATCGTTTTCGCGGTTCTCGTTGGCTGGACGGCGCCGATGACCATCGTGCGAAACCGTTCACGCCGGCGCCTCGCGAAGGTCGACTACGACCTTCCGGAGCTCATCGACCTGCTCGTCGTGACGGTCGAGGCCGGGCTCGGGTTCAACGGCTCGCTCCAGGTGGCTGCGCAGCGGCTCGACGGCCCGCTTGGGGATGAGCTTCGGCTGACGCTCCAGGAGCAGAGCATGGGGCTGTCGACGAACGAGGCGCTCAAGAACATGCTCGGGCGTTCGGAGACCCCAGCGATGCGCTCTTTCGTCCGCTCGATCCTCCAGGGGGAAAACCTCGGAGTCTCGATCGGCGAGATCATGCGAAACCTCGCCGTCGAGATGCGGAAGCGGCGGCGCGCGGCGGCCGAGGAGCGGGCGCAGAAGGCGCCGATCAAGATCCTGTTCCCGCTCATCTTCCTGATCTTCCCCGCCATGTTCGTGATCCTCCTCGGACCCGCGGTGTTCCAGTTCATCGAGGCCTTCGGGTCGGTCGAGTGATGAGGTGGCTCGCTCCTGGCGCGTTCGGCCTGTTCGCTCTCGCGACGGCCGCGACCGTGGTCACGTCGATCGACGCGGCCGCGGACGAGCCGACGCTTCGAACGGCCGCGGTCGCCGGGTACTGGGTCCTCAAGTTCGCGGTCGTCTCGGCGTTTGCCTACTTTGTCCTCGTTCGCGAGCCCGCACGTCGACCGGCCCGCGACCCGGTTGCCTTCGCGGCCTGCGCGGCCGCGATTGTCGCGGTCGTCGCTCTCGAAGCGCCCTCGCAGACCACGGCGACGTGGACCGTCGTCGCCGGCGACGTGACGGCGCTCTTCGCGTGCGTCTGGCTCCTCGTCGCCGTTCTCGCGCTCGGCCGGTGCTTCAGCGTGCTTCCCGAAGCGCGAGGCCTCGTCACGTCGGGTCCGTACCGGTTCGTGCGCCATCCGGTCTACCTCGGCGAGCTCGGCGCCGCCGCCGGCCTCGTCCTCGCGTCGCCGACAGGCCGCAACTTCGTGGCCGGCGTGGTGTTCGCGGCCGCCCAGGGAATCCGGATGCGTCTCGAGGAGGCTGCGCTGACGGACGAGTTTCCGGAGTACGCCGCCTACGCGGCGCGAACGCCGCGGCTGATTCCTCGCCTTAGCTCGTCGAACGGCGGGCCGGCTCCCGCCGGAGTCGAAGCGTGAGCGCCGCGTCGAACGCGCACACCCCTGGCGGGCGCCGCGGGCTGACCCGGCGTCTCTCGCTCGTCTTTCTGCTCGCCGGCACGCTGCTCGCCACGGCCGCCACTCCCTCAGAGGCGTTTGCTTCCTCGTACGCGATGACGCCCGGCGGGTTGCCGGTCACCGTGACGACGACCGTTCCGGACGAGAACGCGACCGCGACGTTCTCAGGAATCGCGGGCAAGCGGATCAGCCTGCGGATGACCGACGTCACGATCGGGCCCTCGACGTGCTGCAGCGCGAAGGTCTCGATTCTGAAGCCGGACGGAAAGGTCCTCGTCGCCGCCGCGTTCGTCGGTACGAACGGAGGATTCATCGACACGAAGACGCTCCCGACGACCGGGACCTACACGATCCTCGTCGATCCGCAGAAGGCGGCCACGGGCAGCATGACGCTCACGCTCTACGACGTCCCGGCCGACGACGTCGACACGATCGCTCCCGGCGGCGCAGCCGTCACGGCCACCGCGGCGGTCCCGGGGCAGAACGCGACGCTTACGTTTGCGGGCACAGCGGGGCAGCGCGTCAGCCTCCTGGTCGGCGCCACGTGCTGCAGCGTGCAGGTGTCGATCTCGAGGCCGAACGGCTCGAGGCTGACCTCGGCCTTCTTCGGCACGGCCGGGGGCTTCGTCGACACGCAGACGCTCCCCCAGGCGGGCACATACACGATCAGCGTCGACCCGCAGGGCTTCGCCACGGGCGACGTCACGCTCACGCTCTACGACGTTCCACCGGACGTTGTCGGGACCATCACTCCCGGCGGGCCAGAGGTGACCGCGACGACGACGGTACCCGGGCAGAACGCGAAGCTGACGTTCGCCGGGACGAAGGACCAGCGCGTCAGCCTCAAGGTCGGCCCCACGTGCTGTGTCACGAGGGTGTCCATCGTCGACCCCTTCGGAAACACGCTGGTCGCCCCGACGTTCATCGGCACGTTCGGCGGCTTCATCGACACGAAGACGCTCACGGCGACCGGGACGTACACGATCGTGATCGACCCGCAGAACGGCGCGACCGGGGCGACCACGTTCACGCTCTACGACATTCCGCCGGATCCGAGCGCATCGATCACGCCCGGCGGCCCGGCAGTCACGGTGACCACGACGGTTCCCGGTCAAAACGCGAAGCTCACGTTCTCCGGGACAACGGGCCAGCGGATCAGCCTCGGAGTAGGGCCGGCCTGCTGCTCGACGAACATCTCGATCCTGAGCCCTGACGGGTCGACGCTCGTTACGCCGAAAAGCATCAGCACCGCCGGCGGGTTCGTCGACCCGTTCACGCTTCCCGCGACGGGGACGTACACGATCGTCGTGGATCCACAGGGCCTCGCGATCGGAAGCACGACGTTCACGCTCTACGATGTCGCGCCCGACGTCACCGGGACGATCACCGCCGGCGGCCCCGACGTGACCGTGACGACGACGGTGCCCGGTCAAAACGCGAAGCTCACATTCTCCGGGACAACGGGCCAGCGCATC
>JALZEM010000332.1 GCA_030862005.1 Actinomycetota bacterium
CGCGCGGACGGAGTCGCCGCCGCCGACGACGGTGTGAGCGTCCGCAGAGGCGACGGCCTCCGCCACGGCGCGGGTGCCGGCGGCAAAACGTGGCCACTCGAACACCCCCATCGGGCCGTTCCAGAAGATGACCTGCGCGTTCCGGATACACGCGGCGAACGCCTCGCGCGTCTCAGGTCCGATGTCGAGGCCGAGCCACCCCTGCGGGACCTCGTCCCAACAGACGTCTTTCGCCTCCGCCTCCGGCTCGAAGGCGGCCGCCGCGACGACGTCGATGGGGAGATGGAGATCCGCACGCCGGGGCTCGAGGTCCGCGCGCTCGCGGAGCTCCTCCGCCATTTTCCCCCCGACAAGGAGCTCGTCCGCGCGCTCGGCGAGCGAGTTGAGGACGCCGATCTTGTCCTCGACCTTCGCGCCGCCCAGGATCGCGAGGAACGGCTTCTCCCTGTTCTCCAGGAGCGCGCCGAGCTCGCCGAGCTCGCGCTCGAGCAGCAGGCCGGCATAGGCCGGAAGGAGATGGGCGACGCCTTCCGTCGAGGCGTGCGCGCGGTGAGCGGCGCCGAACGCGTCGTTCACGTACACGTCCGCTTCCGCAGCGAGCTCCTGCGCGTATGAAGCGTCGTTCGCCGTCTCGCCCGGATGGAAGCGCGTGTTCTCGAGGAGCGTGACCCGCTCGTCGGCCAACAGCGTTCGCAGGTGTTCCTCGACGGGCTTCAGCGAGTACCGTGGGTCGACCCCCTCCGGGCGACCGAGGTGCGAGCAGAGCACGACCTCGGACGCGCCGTGCTCGAGCAGCAGCCTGAGGGTGGGAAGCGCCGCGCGGATCCGCATGTCGTCGGCGACGCGACCGTCCTCCAGAGGGACGTTGAAGTCGACGCGGACCAGGACGCGCTTCCCGCCGACATCGGCATCGCGGACGGAGCGAGGCATCCTCAAGGCGCTGACTCCGGAGGATGCGGCGGCACGTGCGCCGAGCCTGACGGACTCGGGACCGAGACTCCGTCCGCTGTCAAGTCCGGTGACTGTCCCTGGGACAGTCCCCCTGGAACAAAAGTGAGGCGAATTGAGGAAAGAGTCGCACGCGCGTCGCGCCGGATCTTCAGCGCCCTACAGGAGGCGGGCCCCAGCTCCGCGAGGCGGCGACTCAAGCCCCACCGTGTTCGGCACGGAAGGACCCATCGCTCCGCGAAGCCCCGCCGTCTTCCTCACAGCAGCCTCTGCACGAGCTCGACGAGACGACAGCTGAACCCCCATTCGTTGTCGTACCAGGCGAACACCTTCGCCTCGTGCCCGTTCGCCATCGTGAGCTGGCTGTCGAAGATCGAGGAGTACGAGCTTCCGATGATGTCGGACGAAACGAGCGGGTCGTCGGCATAGCGCAGGATCCCGTTGAGCCCGTCCTTGTCGGCAACCTCCGCGAAGCGGGCGTTGACGGCCTCGACACTCACCTCCTGCCCGAGATGCACGCCGAGGTCGACGATCGAACCGTCGGGGACCGGCGCGCGGATCGAAATGCCGTCGACCTTCCCCTCGAGCTCGGGGATGACGAGCCCGACGGCGCGCGCGGCGCCGGTCGACGTGGGAATCAGGTTGATCGCGGCCGCGCGGGCGCGTCGCAGGTCCTTGTGCGGGAGATCGAGGATCTGCTGGTCGTTCGTGTACGCATGGATCGTCGTCATGAACCCCGACTCGATCCCCCACGCCTCGTGCAAGACCTTCGCGAGCGGCGCCACGCAGTTCGTGGTGCACGACGCGTTCGAGATGATTCGGTGCTTCTCCTTGTCGTACGCGTCGTCGTTGACGCCGAGAACGACGGTTATGTCGGGGTCGGTGGCCGGCGCGGAGATGACGACCTTCTCGGCGCCGCCGTCGAGGTGCACCTGCGCCTGCTCCCGCTTCGTGAAGAGACCCGTCGACTCGACGACCACGTCGGCACCGAGCTCCTCCCACGGGAGCGCGGCCGGATCCCGCTCGTTCAGGAGGCGCAGCTCCTCGTCGCCGACACGGATCGCGCCGTCGGCCGCCTGGATCTCGTCGTCGAGGGGGCCGAGCACCGAGTCGTACTTGAGGAGGTGCGCCATCGTCTTGGCGTCGCCCAGATCGTTCGCGGCGACGAAGTCGATGTCCGCGTCGAGCTTTCTCGCGGCCCGGAAGAAGTTCCGGCCGATCCTCCCGAAGCCGTTGATGCCGACGCGTACGCTCATCCGCCTCCTCCCTTGCTCGCTCCGGCCGCGAGTCTAACCACCGGCCGCAAGGTCGGAATTTGCTTCGAGGCGACTTGCGCCCGCTTACGAAATCGTCATACTTGTCCCGCGAGCGGGTCCGTGCTCGTCCGGTGTTGGATTCAGACCCCGTCCGACGCCAAAGGTCCGGAG
>JALZEM010000340.1 GCA_030862005.1 Actinomycetota bacterium
CGAGCGGGAAGCGGCGACGTCGAATTCCTCTGGAACTACGAGGGGACGTGGCAGGAGCTGTTCCCGAACGCGAACGACGCCGCGAGCTACAACGGCGACACGATCCCGTTCCACGGCGAGGTCGCGACACTTCCGTGGGATGCCGAGATCGACCGCGGCGACGCGCTTCGCTTCTCGGTCCGGTGCCGGCGTACGCCGTTCCGCCTCGAGCGCGTCATTCGCCTCGAGGAGAGCGGAGTCGCCTTGGACGAGACGGTGACGAACGAGTCCGACGCGCCCGCGCATTTCGTCTGGGGCCATCACTGCGTTCTCGGCCCCCCGTTTCTCGAGCCTGGATGCCGGCTCCGTCTGCCCGGCGGGATGCTCGAGACGACGCCGCAGGTATGGGAGGAGACGGCGCGGCTCGAGCCCGGGCAGCGGGAGCGCTGGCCGCACGCACGCCTGCGCGACAGCGGAATGGTCGACCTGAGCGTCGTCCCCGGCCCCGACGCGGGGAGTCACGACGATGTCTATGTCGAGGTCGAGGACGGCTGGGCGGTTGTCGAGAATCCGCGGCTCGCGCTCGCGTTCCGGCTCGAATGGGACCCCGCCGTCTTCCGGTGGGTGACCTGCTGGCAGCCCTACGGGGGCGCCCGTGAGCTTCCACTCACGGGCGCATACGCGCTGGGGGTCGAGCCGTGGGTGAGTCGGCTCAACCTCGAGCAGGCCGTCGCCGCCGGCGAGGCGGTCGAGCTAGCGGGCGGGCAGTCTTTCGGCACAATCCTCCGTGCGGGCTTCGAGAGGGCGTAGCAATGGCGACGGTCGCGTTCAGTTCGGTCGGCAAGGTGTTCCCGGACGGAACGCGGGCCGTCGACGACCTCGATCTCGAAATTGCGGACGGCGAGTTCATGGTCCTCGTCGGGCCCTCCGGCTGCGGGAAGACGACAGCTCTCCGGATGGTCGCCGGGCTCGAGGACGTCACGGACGGCGAGATCCTGATCGGAGACCGCGTCGTCAACGACCTCGAGCCACGCGAGCGTGACATCTCGATGGTCTTCCAGAACTACGCGCTCTACCCGCACATGTCGGTGTTCGACAACATCGCGTTCGGTCTCCGCATGCAGAAGGTGCCGCGCGGGCGGATCGAGGAGCGGGTGCGGGAGATCAGCCGTGTGCTCGGGATCGACAGCCTCCTCCGCCGCAAGCCGCGGCAGCTCTCGGGCGGGCAGCGCCAGCGCGTCGCAATGGGGCGCGCGATCGTGCGCAGTCCCGCCGTGTTCCTCATGGACGAGCCGCTCTCGAACCTCGACGCCCGCCTGCGCGTACAGATGCGCGCTGAGATCGCCCGGATCCAGCACGAGCTCGGCGCGACGACGATCTACGTGACGCACGATCAGGTGGAAGCGATGACGATGGGCGACCGCGTTGCCGTCCTGCGCAAGGGCGTCCTCCAGCAGACCGACGGGCCCCAGCGGGTGTACGACGCGCCGGCGAACCTCTTCGTGGCGAGCTTCATCGGGAGCCCGGCGATGAACCTCGTCGAGGCGACGCTCGAGGCGCGCAACGGCGGCTTCACCGCGCGGGTCGGGACGCAGGACGTCGAGCTCTCCCCGGAGATCATGGCGTCGCGCCCTGCTCTCGCAGGCTACGCCGGCCGGAAGCTCGGGCTCGGCATCCGACCTGAGCACGTGCGCGAGGCGGGGCGCGACGGGGTGCCGGTCCGGCTTCGCGGCAAGGTCCTCGTCAGCGAGGCCCTCGGAGCGGAACAGTTGGTGCACATCGAGGTCGACGCAGTTCCCGTCGTCACCCAAGAGGTCCTCGAGGTCGCTGGTGACATGGACGCGGCGGTCGTCGAGGTGCTACAGGCCGAGGCGCTCAATAGCCGCACGATGCTCGTTGCGCGCTTCGACAGTTCCTCCGTGACGCGCGCCGGCGAGCCGGTCGAAGTCGCGTTCGCGCCCGACAAGGCGCACTTCTTCGACCTAGACAGCGGGCGAGCAATCGACTCCTAGCCGTGGAGTACCAGTACCGCAGATATCGGATCGCGGACGGAGCGATGGCGGAGTTCCTGGCCGAGTGGCGCGAACAGATCGTTCCGCTGAGGCGCCGGTTCGGGTTCGAGATAGTCGGGGCCTGGGTTGCCGAGGAAGAGAACGCGTTCGTCTGGATTCTGTGCTACGCGGGGGCGGAGGGCTATGCCGCACGGGACGCCGAGTACTACGGCTCCGACGAGCGCAAGGAACTCGACCCGGACCCGGCCCGCCACCTCGCCGAGGTCGAGACGACGATCGTCGTTCCGGTCACGACCTAGCCGCTCGTCGTCGGCCGGCTTCCGGATTCCTCCCTCCTGATGAGGCGTTCTCGGGGCTCTTACGTCTTCGGGATGGAGAGCCAGACGTCGGCGCCGCCGGTCGCGCGGTTCGCCGCATGCGCCGAACCGCCGTGAGCGCTCGCGATCACCTGCGCGATCGCAAGGCCTAGCCCAACTCCGTCCCCCGCACGGGTCTCGTCCGTGCGGCTGAAGCGCTCGAACGCACGTGGCAGAAACGCAGGGTCGAACCCGGCCCCCTCGTCCAGCACGTGAAGCTCGATTCGACCGTCGTGCTCCACGGCGTTCAGGCAGATTGGCCCGCGACCGTACCGGAGGCCGTTCTCGACGAGGTTCCCGACCGCCTGCTCGAGGCGAACAGCATCGGCAAGCACGTCGAGCCCTTCGGGCGCGTGTAGCTCGATCGCACGACGTTCCGTCTCCGCCCGGGGGCGAAAGCGCGCGGCGATCCGCGAGAGGATGTCGTGTACCGGGACCCGGTCGCGGCGAAGTGGGAGGCGCCCCTGATCCGACCGAGCGAGAACGAGCAGATCCTCCGCGAGCTGGGCGAGCCGGTCCGTCTCCACGGCGGCCGACCGGAGCGCCTGCTCGAGCTCCGCGGCGGTACGGGGGCGGCGAAGCGCGAGCTCGAGCTCCGCCTTGAGGAGCGCAAGTGGAGTTCGTAGCTCGTGGCTGGCGTCCGCGACGAACCTCCGCTCGCGTTCGAGGGCGCTTTCGAGTCCCGCGAGCATGTCGTTCAGCGTGTCGCCCAAGCGAGACACCTCGTCGTGCGACGATGGGATCGGCAGGCGCCTGCCCGGTTCAGTCGCCGAGATCGCGGCGGCCTCGGCGCGCATCGCCTCGACAGGCCGCAGCGCGGCCTTCGCGAGCGCATAACCGAGCAGGGAGACAACGAGAAGCGCGAGGGGGCCGACGACGAGGAGCTCGCCGAGGAGCCCGTGAAGCGCCTCATCGCGCTCTTCGAGCGAAGCTCCGACGACCACGACCAGCTTCCCGTCCGGCGTTTCGATCGGCCTCGCAAGGATCCGTGCGGCCCCGTCGAGCCCCGGAACCTCGCGCCGCTCGGATGAGACGACGGCTCCCGTACGAACGCGCGCGACCTCGTCGGCGCGGAGGAGCGGCCGCTCCCGGACCCGCGGCGTCGGGTCGACGACACCCCCTCCGAGATCGAGCAGCTGAACGAACCGCTCGTCCTGAGCCGTCGCTGCGAGCGCGCGCTCCCCGCGCGCGGTGGACGCCGCAACCTCGGCTGCATGGGCCTCGAGGCTCTCGTGGATCGCCTCGTCGAGCGACGACGCGAGTCGAAAGTAGAGGAGCGCACCGGTCGCGGCGAGCACGACGGCCATCGCGACCGCGAACGCGGCCGTAAGTCGGAGGCGGATCGGCAGCCTGCTCACGAACTAGCCTCCGCCGTCTCGCCGCAACCGGTAGCCGGCGCCACGCACCGTCTCGAGCGAGCGACGCCCGAACGGTCGATCGATCTTCTCGCGTAGGTAGCGGACGTAGACGTCGACCACGTTCGAACGGTTCTCGTAGCCGTAGTCCCAGCAGTGCTCGAGCAGCTGGTAGCGCGAAAGGACCTCGCCGGCGCGCCGCATGAAGGTCTCGAGCAGGGCGAACTCCTTCGCCGAGAGGGCGATCTGCATCTCGCCGCGCCAGACCTCGTGCGTAGCCGGGTCGAGTCGGAGGTCGTCGACGTCGAGCACGGCCGGGCGCTCGAGCGGCGGACGCCGTGTCAGCGCGCGCAACCGGGCGAGCAGCTC
>JALZEM010000354.1 GCA_030862005.1 Actinomycetota bacterium
ACCTTCGACACGCTCTACGAGCGTCCGCGGAACTCGTTCACGTTCGTGAACGTGCCTGGCGCAGCGACCGAGGAGCACCAGGAGGCGCTCGATCGATCCGTTGCCGCCTTCCCGGACGCGAAGGTGCAAACGCAAGAGGGCTGGATCGACCAGCAGGACGCCGACTTCAACCGATTCCTCCTCATGCTCTACGCGCTGCTGGCGCTCTCGGTGATCGTGAGCATCTTCGGAATGGTCAACACGCTCGTCCTCTCGGTCTACGAGCGCACGCGCGAGCTCGGGATGCTGCGCGCCGTTGGGATGACGCGTCGCCAGGTGCGGCGGATGGTGCGGCACGAGAGCGTGATCACGGCACTCATCGGCGCTGCGCTCGGCGTACCGCTCGGGATCCTCCTGGCGGGGCTCATCACGCGCGCGCTCGCGGAATTCGACCTCCGGTTCTCGATCCCGGTCGGCTGGCTCATCGCGTTCGGGATCGTCGCGATCGTCGTGGGCATCGTGGCGGCGATCATGCCGGCGCGGCGTGCAGCGCGGCTGAACGTTCTCGAGGCCCTCCAGTACGAATAGCGGTCGTCGACCCCGGCCCTTCCGTCCGGGGACGACGGCCACACATTCGCTCAATCGGCGTGCTCGGAGAACGTCCTCGGCGTCCGAAAGAACGGATAGGTCGCCCAGTAGAGCCTCACCGCTTCGCCGTTCTCGTCGCGGACGACGCGAAGAACCTCGCCGCGCTCCCGGCCCGAGACGACGCGGAAGACGTCGTCCTCCTCCTGCGCGAAGACGGACGGCTCCTTCTCGCGGGGCTCGTCGGCACGCCGCGCCTCGAGGCGGCCGCCGTGGAAGCTCAAGATCGTCTCCTGGCCCTCTGACCACCACCGACCGAGGATTCCGGCGATCCCGGGCGGCGTCGCGTCGGCTTCGGGCCGCCACGCCTCCGGCTCGACGGGGAATGCGTCCGCGACCTTGCCGGCGAGCTCCATCGCGAGGCCGTGCATGTCGGCGGTCGCGTTCGCCAGCGCCGCCGCTGCGATCTCCTCCTTACGCACGTACACGAACCCCGACAGGAAGCCGGGCATCCCGCCTCCGTGTCCCGCGTAGACGCGGTCGCCCGCGCGTGTGAGCGAGACGCCGAGCCCCCAGGCGTCCGTCCAGCGGTCGTTGTCGAGCATCACCTGGACCGTCGCCATCTCCTCGGCCGTCTCCGGCTGCAGGATGGAAGCGTCCGGGCTCGCGAGGAAGGAGCCCCAGCGACAGAGGTCGGTCGCCGTGCTCCAGAGCTGACCCACGGCGGCCGCGCCGCCGAGGTCGAGGTTCGGCTCTGGGCGCGCCCTGTCGGCGTATGGCTCGACAAAGTACCCGTGGGCCGCCGGCATCTCGGCCCGCCAGGTCGTGCGGCGAAGCTCGAGCGGGTCGAGGAACCGCTCCTCGACGAACCGCTCGTACGGCATTCCCGCGGCGAGCGAGACGACCTGGCCGAGGAGCGCGAATGCGAGGTTCGAGTAGTGCCAGTGGCGTCCGGGCTCGAGGATCTCCTCCGCCTCGGTGAGGCCCGCGAGGAGCTCATCTGCGCCGGGGAACGTCAGGGTCTCCCACGTGGATCCGGGGATCTCACGCTGGATCCCCGCTGCGTGTGACAAAAGACGCCGAAGCGACGGCGAGGCGAGGGGAACGCCCGGAAGGTGTTCGCCGAGCGGGTCGTCGAGCGCGAGCGCCCCTGCGTCGCGAAGCGCCATGATCGCTGCGGCGGTGAACGTCTTCGTGATCGAGCCGACGGCGTACTGGGTATTCGGCGTCGTCTCGATCCCTGCATCGACGTCCGCAACGCCGTGAGCCTCGCTCCAGATGACGTCGCCCGCCCGCGCCACGGCTGCACTGACGCTCGGCAGACGCCGCTCGCTCTGCGATCTTCGCGCGAGCAGCGACAGCTCGCGTGCGAGCCGCTCTGATCGGAGATCGGCCGCCGTGGTCACGCGCCCAAAAAGTTCGGGCGACGATACGTCGGCAACGTGCGAGC
>JALZEM010000033.1 GCA_030862005.1 Actinomycetota bacterium
GCTCGCGCACCTTGTCCTGCACGGCGGGCATGCGGGTCATCCCGCCGACGAGGACGACGTGGTCGATCGCGCTCGGCTCGAGGCCGGCATCCTTCAGACACTGCTTCGTCGGTCCGACGGTGCGCTCGAGGAGCGAGGCCGTGAGCTCGTTCAGCTTTGCGCGCGTGAGCTGGAGGTCGAGGTGCTTCGGGCCCTCCTGGGTCGCCGTTACGAACGGCAGGTTGATCTGCGTCGACATCGTTGAGGACAGCTCGATCTTCGCCTTCTCGGCCGCCTCGTAGAGGCGCTGGAGCGCCATCCGGTCCTGCGAGAGGTCGATGCCCTGCTCGCGCTTGAACTCGGCAACCATCCAGTCGACGATCGCCTTGTCGAAGTTGTCGCCGCCGAGGTGGTTGTCGCCGTTCGTCGCCTTGACTTCGAAGACGCCCTCGCCGAGTTCGAGGATCGAGACGTCGAACGTGCCGCCTCCGAGGTCCCAGACAAGGATCGTCTGATCCGACTCCTTGTCGAGCCCGTACGCGAGCGACGCCGCGGTCGGCTCGTTGATGATGCGCAGGACGTTGAGCCCGGCGATCTTGCCGGCATCCTTCGTCGCCTCCCGCTGCGCGTTGTTGAAGTACGCGGGGACGGTGATGACGGCGTCGCTCACCGGCTCGCCGAAGTAAGCCTCCGCGTCCGCCTTCAGCTTCTGCAGGATCATCGCGGAGATCTCTGGCGGCGCGTACTGCTGGTCACCCGCCTTGATGCGGGCGTCGCCGTTCGGGCCGCGCTCGACCTCGTACGGCACGATCTTCATCTCCTCCGTGACCTCGTCGTACTTCCGACCCATGAAGCGCTTGATCGACGAGACCGTGTTCTGTGGGTTCGTGACCGACTGCCGCTTTGCGGGCGCGCCGACGAGGCGCTGTCCGTCCCTCGTGAACGCCACGACTGACGGCGTCGTCCGGCCGCCCTCGGCGTTCGGGATCACGGTCGGCTCGCCACCCTCGAGGACGGCCATGCACGAGTTCGTCGTGCCGAGGTCGATTCCGATTGTCTTTGCCATGGTTCGCTGCTCCTCCGTGGGTTCGCTGTGCGTGGATTCTTCCTCGCGCTGAGAAAATCTAAGCCTCTTTATAGCAGATCGTTCCGCCTCCCAGGGCTAGCGCGCGACGACCTGCAGCGTCGCAAGCGTCGGGTCGACGCAGTACGCCATCCGCGTCCCCGCGTTGACGGCCTCGTGGAGCGCGGCGAGGATGGGCGCGCGCACGACCTCCCCAGGCGCGATCGCCGGGATCCCCGGTGGATAGGGAGCGACGATTTCCGCCGCGATCCGGCCGGCCGCGCCGGCGGCGGCGACCGTCTCCCGGGATGCGAAAAACGCCTCTCGCGGCGTCAGCGCTACGTCGGGCTCGATGCTCCACACGACGCTCGCTCCACCGGGCTTCCGCGGGTCGTCCCGCCGCAGCTCGACCGAGCGGACGAGCGCTGCGACGAGGCGGCCGACGCTCTCCTCGGTGTCGCCGATCGTGAGGAGCGGGACGAGCGTGTCGCGGTTCGCAAGCTCGAGGCGAATCCCGTCGCCGAAGAGGTCGGCCTCGACGGCGAGCCCGTCCGCGCCCGTCGCCGCAAGCGCGACCACGAGCTTCGTCGGGTCGTGGCAGGCGACGCCCGTCTCCTCACGCACGACGCTCTCGTCGAGTACCGCCAGCCCGCAGACTGTGCGAAGCGTCTCGCGTGCGCGGGCCGCCAGCCCGACCGCGGCTCCGATCAGCTCTTCGCCGCGCGTCGCAACGAGCGCGCGAGTCCGGTCGAGGCTGGCGAGTATGGCTGCGGATGGGCTCGTCGTGTGAAGCACCTCGAACGCCTCGTCGACCCGGGCGAGGTCGAGCCATCCGCTGCGTGCGAAGAGATAGGCGCCCTGCGTGAATGACGCGAGCGTCTTGTGCGCGGACGTGACCATTCCGTCTGCGCCGAGCGCGAGCGTGTGCGGCGGCGTGGACGCGTGAAACCCGAGATGCGCCCCCCACGCCTGGTCGACGACGAGCGGGATCCCGGCTTCATGGCTCGCGCTGGCGATCGCGGTGACGTCGCTGATCGTCCCGACGTATGACGGCTCGACGAGGACGACGGCGCGCGCGTCCGGGGCCTCCCCGAGCGCGTCGCGCACGCGAGCGGCTCGGACGCCGAGCGGAAGGCCGGTTCCGGCGTCGATCTCGGGGCACACCCACACGGGCTCGAGACCTGCGAGGACGAGCCCGGCGAAAAGGGACTTGTGGACGTTCCGCGAGATGACGACGCGGTCTCCGGGTCGTCCGAGCGCGAGCATGAACGCCTGGTTTCCCTGCGTCGACCCGTTGACGCAGAAGCGGCAGACATCGGCCTCCCAGAGCTCGGCGGCAAGGCGCTCGGCTCGACCGAGGACGTCCGCGCGTAGGTGCAGGTCGTCCGCCCCCGCCGAAAGCGGGAGGTCGTGGCGGAGGAGCTCGTCCACGAGATGCGGCGCCCGCTTGTGCCCCGGCGTCGAGAACGGCGTGATCCGTTCGTCGGCGAGGAACGCCGCAACGGCATCGGCGAGCGGCGTCTCACTCTGATCCGGCACGCGCGAACCGTACAGAGGCGACCGCGCACGTAGGCTATGGGGCGTGGAGCCGCTGAGAGACAGCTTCGGGCGCGAGATCAAGAGCCTCCGCATCTCCGTCACGGACAAGTGCAACTTTCGCTGCACGTACTGCATGCCGGCGGAGGGCCTCGAGTGGCTTCCCAAGAACGAGATCCTGACGTTCGAGGAGATCCACCGGATCGTCCGCGTGATGGCGGCCATGGGCGTGGCCGAGTTCCGGCTCACGGGCGGCGAGCCGCTCGTCAGGCGCGATCTTCCGGAGCTCGTCCGTATGCTCTCCGAGGTCCGCGGGGTCGACGACCTCTCGCTCACGACGAACGGGGTCCTGCTCGATCGCCTCGCAGGCCCACTCGTCGCGGCAAGGCTCCGGCGGATCAACGTGTCGCTCGATTCGCTCTCACACGTCAAGTTCGCCGAGATCACCCGCCGTGACGCGCTCGATCGCGTCCTCGCCGGCCTCGAGGAGGCCGAGCGCTACCCCGAGCTTCGGCCGATCAAGGTCAACTGTGTCGCTGTGAAGGGGTTCACGGAGACGGAAGTGCCGGCGCTCGCCGAGCTCGCGCGGCGGAAGCCATACACCGTTCGCTTCATCGAGTTCATGCCGCTCGACGCCGATCAGGCATGGGAGGACGACAAGGTCCTGACGGGGGCGGAGGTGCGCGCGCTCATCGAGGAGCGTTGGCCGCTCGTCGAGCTCCCGGCGAAGCCGTCGTCGACGGCACGGCGGTTCCGCTTCGCGGACGGCGCGGGTGAGGTCGGCTTCGTCAACCCCGTGTCGGAGCCGTTCTGCTCGACGTGCGACCGAATTCGCCTGACGGCCGAGGGACGTCTGCGCACGTGCCTCTTCTCGCGGGCCGAGTGGGACCTGAAGGCACCGCTCCGGGATGGCGCGGCCGACGTGGAGCTCGCAGACCTCATTCGAGACGCCGTCCGCAACAAGGAGCTGAAACACCGGATCAACGAGCCGGGCTTCGTCCGGGCCAGTCGCTCGATGAGCCAGATCGGCGGCTAACCGACGCTGCCCGCGACCGCGGGCGAGCGGACGCGAGCAAACGCCCGCCTCCGCCGTCCGCTTCGACGCCGCCCACCGACGTCTGCTTGCGGAGGAGGAAGACAAGCGCGGAAACGTCGTGCTACCCGTACGGCGCGCGCTGTGGCGCCCTCTCTACAATTCCGCCATGATCGGGCGGACCGGGAGGCTGCTTCCGCAAGGCTGGGGCGATTTCGCCCTCCAGCTCGCGATCTGGTTCGGCTTCGTCGCGGCCTACCAGGTCGCGCGCGGCCTCGCCAACCGTGGGTCGGCGGAGGCGATGGAGAACGGGCGGATCGTCCTCGACATCCAGCGCAACCTCCACACGCTGATCGAGCCGGACCTCCAGCGCGTCGTCCTCCAGGCGCCCGACCTCTTCATCACCGCGCTCAACTGGTCGTACTGGCTCTCGCAGTTCGTCGTCGTGAGCCTCGCGCTCCTCTGGATCTATCTCTTCCGGAACGAGGCCTTCGTCCGCGTACGGAACTGGATCCTCGCGGCGAACCTCCTCGGCCTCATCGGGTACATCCTGATCCCCACCGCGCCGCCGCGGATGTTCCCGGAGGACGGATTCATAGACACGCTCGCCTCCTCCGCCGCGCTGAACCACGGCAGCGGCCTCATTGAGCTCGCGTCCAACCCGTACGCGGCAATGCCGAGCCTCCACGGCGCGGACGCGCTCATCATCGGATTCGCCCTCGCGAGCCTCGTCAAGAGCCGCTGGCTCAAGATCGCCTGG
The DNA here is from genome assembly GCA_030862005.1 of Actinomycetota bacterium. Taxonomy (GTDB): domain Bacteria; phylum Actinomycetota; class Thermoleophilia; order Gaiellales; family Gaiellaceae; genus JACCYG01. The sequence continues at coordinate 4,372 of JALZEM010000033.1, forward strand.
ACGCTGTGGCCGTCGTGGGTATGGCTCGCCGTCATGGCGACGGGCAACCACTTCTGGCTCGACATCGCGGCCGGGGTGGGAACAGCGGCGCTCGCTGCGACGCTGCTCGCGTGGCACGAGGCCCGCGGCGACGCGATCTCGCCTGCGGTCTTGTCCAGCCGCCGCTGGTAGCCTCGCCCCGAAGGTGAGCCGCACGCCGACTCTCCCGCGCGTCCAACGCGCGTACACGGACGAGGTCCGCCGGCTCGCCTCGAACTCGATGACGCAGCTCGACCGCACGCGCGTCACGCCCAACGCGCTGACGGCCGCCGGCGTCCTTCTCTGCGTGGCGGGCGCGACGGCCGTCTACTTCGAGTATGTCGGCTGGGCGCTCTTCTGGATCGGAGCCACGCTCTTCGTCGTCGGATCGATCCTCGACATCCTCGACGGCGCGCTCGCGCGGAGACGCGGGCTCGGGACGCCGTTCGGCGCCTTCATCGACTCGACCGTCGATCGGGTCGGGGAGGCGTTCATGCTCGGCGCGATCGCTCTCGTGTTCATGCGAGCACGCTACGAGTGGGCCGTGGCGCTCACGTTCGCCGCGCTGACCGGCTCGTTCCTCGTGAGCTACACGCGTGCGCGCGCCGAGGCGCTCGGCCTCAGGGGGGACGTCGGGATCGGGAGCCGCGCCGAGCGGGTCGTGGTCATCACGACAGGGTTGGTGCTTGCTCCCGTCCATACGCTCGTGCTTCCAGCCGCGATCGCGTTCCTCACGGCGACGGCGTGGCTCACCGTGGTGCAGCGAGTGCTAGCAGTTCGCGCGCAGCTCCGCGTTCACTGATAGCACTTCTGTGCTATCTCTATACGCGACATGCGAGGAGAGCGCGCAGATGTGCTCGTCCGGATGCCGGGTGAGCTCAAGGAGCAACTCGCGCGCGAGGTCGCGCGGCGCGGCAGCAACCTGAACGACGTCGCCGTCGAGATTCTCGCGGCACGGTTCGGCATCGACTTCGACCCAAGCGGACGCAAGGGAAGCCCGCTCGCGGCGGGACGCGACGTCCTGCTCCGTATGCCTCGTACGCTCAAGGACCGGCTGCGGCAGCGGGCCTCCGAACGAAAACGAACGACCAACGAGCTGATCGTCGAGACGCTGAGCGAGCGCCTCGGCATCGAGAGAAAGGACCGAATGGCCTCGAGAAACGGAACACAGAACGGGCGCGCGCGCTCCGGCGAGAAGGTCCGCGTCGCGCTCATCGGCGTGGGGAATTGTGCGAACTCGCTCGTCCAGGGCGTCGAGTACTACAAGGACGCCGAGCCGGACGACTTCGTTCCCGGCCTCATGCACGTCGACCTTGGCGGATACCACGTCCGCGACATCGAGTTCACCGCGGCCTTCGACGTTACGACGGCGAAGGTCGGCCAGGACCTTGCCGACGCGATCTGGGCGCATCCGAACGACACCTACCGCTTCGCGAACGTTCCCAAGACGGGCGTCAAAGTGTCGCGTGGGATGACCCATGACGGGCTCGGGAAGTACATCTCGGAGGTCGTCGACAAGGCCGCCGGCGATACCGACGACGTCGTCCGGATCCTCCAGGAGACGGGCACCGACGTCGTCGTCAACTACCTCCCCGTCGGCTCGGAAGAGGCGACGAAGTGGTACACCGAGCAGATCCTGAACGCCGGGTGCGCGATGGTGAACTGCATGCCCGTCTTCATCGCGAAGGGCGGCTACTTCGGGAAGCAATTCGAGCAGCGCGGTCTTCCGATCATCGGCGACGACATCAAGTCGCAGGTCGGCGCGACGATCACGCATCGTGTCCTGACCAGCCTCTTCCGCGAGCGCGGCGTCCGGCTCGACCGGACGATGCAGCTCAACGTGGGCGGCAACTCCGACTTCCGGAACATGCTCGAGCGCGAGCGGCTCGAGTCGAAGAAGATCTCCAAGACGAACGCCGTCACCTCGATGCTCGACTACGACCTCGGCGCTGAGAACGTCCACGTCGGCCCGTCGGACTACGTGCCGTGGCTCAGCGACCGCAAATGGGCGTACGTCCGCATGGAAGGGTC
>JALZEM010000040.1 GCA_030862005.1 Actinomycetota bacterium
ACCTGCGCCGTGTAAGGAAAGACCTCTTCGCGGACGAGCAGTATCACTTGCGGCGTTGCGGGCGACGGCAGCGGCGGTTCTTGGAAAGTTGGGTGACGAACGACGCCGATCGCGCCCGCGGACGCGAAGAACCCGCTGAAAGAGCGTCTACGGCCTAACTAATCTCGGACGTGCCGTGCGGTCCGCGCGGCCTCCGTGACGATGCGCGGAAGCCATGCCCGCACCGCGGTCGCGACAGCGTCGACGTCCGTCTTCAAACTGTGGGCGCCCGGCACGGGGGCGACGACACGACGGTCGGCAGGGGGCGGCATTCCGAACGGATCGCGGTCTCCCTGCACGACCAGCACTGGCACCGTCACGGCGTCGAGCTCTTCCAAGCGGTTCGCCTCCGGGCGACCCGGCGGGTGCACCGGAAACGCGAGGCAGAGCACCGCCACCGCGCGCGTCGCTTCCGTCGTGCGGCAGGCGACGCGGGCTCCGAGCGACCTCCCGCCCACGACCAGCGGGAGGTCGGCCAGCTCGCCTGCGCGCAGGTGGTCGACGACAGCCGTCCAGGAGGCGTCCAGCTGGCGCGCCGGAGCAGGGGAGCGGCGCCCCGCGACTTTGTACGGCTGCTCGACGAGCGCGACGCTGACGTGCTCCTCGAGCGCGACGTCTCTCACGGCGACGAGATCGGCCGAACCGACCCCACCGGCGGCCCCATGACCGAGGATAAGGGCGCTTCGCGGTTCTGCGGCAGCGTGCACGTGCGCCTTCGACGTTCCGTGCGGCGTGGCCACGTCGACGGTCGTCATGAGCTGGATCGTCGCAGCTTCGCGCTCAGTCGGACACCCATGCAAGACACTCCCGGTGTGAGGCGGGGAGGCGACGTTACCGTTGATGCCAACGACAACGCCTGGCGGAACATCACCCTGCATCACCAGGATGGCCCTTGGCGCCTCGCAGCGACAGCAGCGAGTTGCTGGGAGTGCGCCTCCTAGGCCCTTCTTCCTCGATCAAGCGAAGACGTCGAGCCATCGCCCTCTCTAACCATCCGCTGCAAGCGACCCGGGGCGCACCGGACCCGACCTGATTTAGCTTGTTTAAGTCTTCGCCCCGATGCGAGCTTCGCGTTGATTGCAACTGGTTTGCCCCCGGCTTCGGTCGGTAAGGCTCGATCGCTCGGTCGTGCCGGGTCGCTCGGCAAGCGGATCCGCCTCTCCGCGAGCGCGGCGTCTCCTACGCCCGCCAGTAGCTCCTCGTGAAGAGGACAACGATCGGGATGATCTCCAGCCGCCCGAGCCACATCAGTCCGATCATGAGGAGCTTCGAGACGTCGCTGAAGGGCTCGAACGAGCCCATCGGGCCGGCGAAGCCGAACGCGGGGCCGACGTTGCCGAGCGTGGTCGCCGCCGCCGCGACTGCCTCAAACGGGGAGAGTTCGACTCCGGCGCGCGAGGAGTCGAGGAGAAGCGCGATCGCGCCGGCGGCGAAGATGCCGACGTAAAGAAGCACGAAGCTGATCACGGCGCGCAGGGTCCGCTCCTCGACCGAGGCGCCGTTCAAGCGGATCGGCGACACGAGCTCGGGGTGGACCGTCTGGTCGAGGTCTCGGCGGAGGATCCTCCCGATGATGAGGTGGCGGACGATCTTGATCGAGCCGGAGGTCGAACCGGCGGACCCGCCGGGGAACATGAGCGCAACGAGGGCCATCACCGCGAGTGGCGCCGCCGCGACCCACTCGTTGAAGTCCGCGCTCGCGTAGCCGGTCGTGGTCATCATCGAGACGGTCTGGAAGACGGCGTGGCGAGCGGCTGCCTCGCCCGAGAGGAGGCCATGCCCGACGAGCTCGACGAGGAGGACGAGCGAGCCGAGCGCGAGAAGCGCGAGGTAAAGCCGGAGCTCCTCGTCGCGGAGGAGCGCGCGCGCGTGCCGCTGCAGGAAGGCTCGATACATGAGCGCGAAGTTCGCGCCCGCGAGCACCATGAAGGCGACGATCGTCCACTGGGTCGCCGCGCCGAACTCCTCGATCCCGCGCGCGCGCGTCGAGAAGCCGCCCGTCGGCAGGGTCGTGAAGGCGTGGGCAATCGCGTCGAAGGGGCTCATCTCGCCGTCGATCCCCGTCCAGGCGAAAACGCTCAGCAGGGCGATCAGGACGACCGTGAGGCCGACATAGAGGAGCCAAAGCCGGCGAGCGGTGTCACGGATCCGCGTCGTCAGCCGCTCGACCTCCGGCCCGGGAAGTTCGGCCTCAAGAAGCTGGCGGCCGCCGACGCGGAGGCGAGGGAGCACGGCGAGCGCGAGCACGATGATCCCCATCCCGCCCAGCCACTGGGAGAGCTGGCGCCATATCGCGACCGAGTGATCGAGAGCAGGGATGTCCGTGAGGACGCTCGACCCGGTCGTCGTCATGCCGGACATGGCTTCGAAGTACGCGTCGACCGGCCGCCGAAGCTGCGGCTCGGCCAGCACGTACGGGATCGAGACGAAGAACGCGGCGACGAGCCACGCGAGCGCGACGACGAGGAAGCCTTCGCGCGCGCCGATCGCTTCCTTTCCATGGGTGAGCCGCTCGAGCGCGTAGCCGAAGGAGGCCGCAGCCGCGGCGGAGACGAGAAACGGCCACACAGGTTCCGAATAGCCGAGCGCGACCGCCGCGGGGACGAGAAACGTCACGCTCAGGTACTTGACGATCGCGCCGATCAGGTTGAGAGCCGCGCCGACGCGAACGTCAAGCACGACCTGAGAGGTGCGCCGACGGCGCAGCCTCGCGACGGCAATCACCTGCCGAGCCCGGCTTCAGGTGGGACGAAGCGAGTCCGGTCGCAGAGCGCACACGAGCAGCACACGAATCCGCACGCGAGCACCCCGGCGAGGCTAGGCCCGCGAATCTAAAACCCGTCTCAAAAGGGAAGCTCAGCTCCTCAAGAGAAGCTCAGGAACCACGCCCACGGTGGCGCGCCCGCCCTACGTTCGCGGCATCCTTCATCTAATGGCGAGCCAGGTGGTGCCGCGCGTCGACTCTCAGCGAGGCCGGAGCCTGCTCTTCGGCTTCCTCGCGAGCGTGGCCGCGGTCGCGGCCGTAACCGGTGTCGTGTACCTGTTCCGCCCGTCCGTCCCGGTGCTGAGCCTCGGCGTCCTTTACCTGTTCGCCGTTCTCCCGATCGCTGTTCTCTGGGGGCGAGGATTCTCGATCTTCGTCGCGCTCGCGAGCATGCTCGCCTTCAACTTCTTTTTCCTGCCGCCCGTCCACACCTTCAGGCTCATCGACGAGCGCGACTGGTTCGCGCTCGCGGTTTACCTCGTGACTGCAATCGTCGTGAGCGAACTCGCCTCGCGCGCTCGGCGGCGGGCTGCCGAGGCTGAGCAGCGCGAGCGCGAGGAGTCACTTCTCGCTGAGCTTTCGACGGCCGTCCTGCAGGGCGAGGAGACCGAAGCGCAACTCGACGAACTCTCGGAGGCGGTGGCGGGCGTCCTCGGGGTCCCGACGGTCCGCCTTGAGGCAAGACCGCCGCCAGACGCTGGCGCGAGCGTACGGGCGCTTGAGCTTCGGACGGGGGCCCGGACGGTCGGCACGCTCTACGTCGAGGGCGACGCCGAGATAGATCCCGCGGTGAACCGGCGGTTCTTGCCTGCGCTCGCGTCACTCCTCGCCGTTGCGCTCGATCGGGAACAGCTTCAGCGCGAGGCGCTTGCCGCCGAGCGGTTGCGGTCGAGCGACTCAATGAAGACGGCGATTCTGCGCGCGGTGAGCCACGACCTCCGCTCACCACTTACCGCAATCCGGGTCGCGGCTGAGAGCCTCGCGTCCCCGTCGGTCACGCTCAGCGAGGACGACAAGGCGCGCCAGCTTGACACTGTCCGGGCCGAGTCGGCTCGGCTCGACCGCTTGGTCGCCAACCTCCTCGATATCTCGAGGCTCGAAGCCGGAACCGCCGTCTCTGACCAAGAGCTCGTCGCGGTCGACGAGCTTGTGAGCCAGGCGCTCGCCGCGCTGCGACGTGAGGAGCGCATACGCGTCGAATTGCCGTCGGACCCGCCACTTGTCGAGGTGGATCCCGTCCAGGTCGAGCGCGTTCTGGTCAATCTCCTGGAGAACGCCCTGCGTCTGTCGCCGGCCGAAGCCGACGTCGTCATCCGGGTCTTCTCGACCGCCGACGAAGTCGTGCTCCGCGTGATCGACGAGGGGCCCGGCATCCCGGCGTCCGACCTCGATCGGATCTTCGAGCCGTTCCAGCACAGCACGAACGGCGAAACGCGCCGCGGAACGGGCCTTGGACTTGCGATCGCGCGCGGCTTCGCCGAGGCGAACGGGGGCCGTGTCTGGGCCGAGTCGAGGCCGGGAGAAGGTGCATGCTTCGTCCTCGCGTTCCCGCCCGCACCCGCGGTCGTCGGTCTCGAGCGGTGACTGCGGCAAGAGTGCTAGTCGTCGACGATGAGCCACAGATCCTCCGCGCGCTCGAAACCACACTGCGCGGCGCCGGCTACGAGATCGAAACTGCGGCGACGGGCGAGGCGGCGCTGGCTCAGGCGGCCGTGCGCCCGCCCGACGCCGTCATCCTCGACCTTGTCTTGCCGGGCACGAGTGGAACTGACGTCTGCCGGGCGCTTCGAGAATGGTCGCAGGTCCCCGTGCTCGTCCTCTCGGCGATCGGCGAAGAGCGGGAGAAGGTGGCCGCACTCGATGCCGGGGCAGACGACTACGTCACGAAACCGTTTGGGATCGACGAACTACTCGCCCGGCTGCGCGCCGTCCTCCGCCGGGCCCGGCCCGCGAGCGAGCCGGTGATCGAGATCGGGGAGCTTCGGATCGATCTCGAAAAGCGTGCGGTTTACCGAGACGGCGAGCTCGTCAAGCTTACGCCGCACGAGTTTCGCCTCCTTCGAGTTTTTGCGCTGAACGAAGGCAAGCTTCTTACCCACCGAACGATCCTGCGCGAGGTGTGGGGCGCGGCGTACCAGGACGAGTCGCACTACCTCCACGTGTACATCTCCCAACTGCGCCGCAAGATCGAGAGTGACCCCGCCCGCCCGTCGTACATTCTCACCGAGCCGGGCGCCGGCTACCGTCTTGTCGAACCGCGTGACGGTCCGGGAGGGGCGAGACGAGTCGGTGATCGCGACGCCGAAGCGCGTTAAGGATCGGCGATCGAAGCGCAACCGAGATCAAACGCGACGCCGCGTGGTCGCCGCTGAGCGGAGGCATGTTGCTGGCGACGGCGACAGAGGCCGTGCATCACCGGTGCATCACGAGCACACCCTTTGGCGGCCTTCCGCCGAGTGCGGATCGTCAGGAATCCCCCGACCCGTGTTGTGAGTTGTGCTCTCTGAACCGCCTGTGGTTATCAGAGGATGGGGTATGGCATATGGTCCACGAGGGGCGGGCCCGGCGCGGGTGGGGGCGATTGGCTGCCCCGCGCGCGGCCGGCCGCTCCCGACCCATGACCGTCGGCATGAGTTGTCGAAGGAAGGAGCGGATGATGAAGTCCACGGCGATCCTGGTTGCCTTGGTTGCGGCGTTGGCCATGACGAGCGCGGCGTACGCCCAGGAGCTGAAGTTCGAGGCCGATCTCTCGGGCGCTGCAGAGAGGCCGACGCCTGTCGTGACTGAGGGTGTCGGCGACGCGAAGTTCGAGTCGGATGGGACGAGCGTCTCGTACGAGCTCAAGTGGGATGACCTGACCACTCCGGCATTCGCCGCACACATCCATTGCGGCGGCGTCGAGGAGGCCGGACCGGTGGGCGTGACGCTGTTCGCCGGACCCCCGAGGGACACCGAGGGGGAGGTCACGGGCTCGTTCGCCGGTCCGGATCCCGGCAACGCGTGTGGCTGGGAAGACCTGGCTGACGTGCTCGCCGCGATCGAGAGCGGCGATGCTTACGTCAACGTCCACACCACGCAACATCGCGGAGGCGAGATTCGCGGACAGATAGCTGCGGACTGAGGGTCACGGACCGCATCTGAGGCGTCGGTCTATAGACC
>JALZEM010000078.1 GCA_030862005.1 Actinomycetota bacterium
CTGGGAAGGCCGGAAGGAGCGAAGGGTGGACATTGATCGAGGGGAAGCGACGGAGGAAGCCGCGCGTGAGCAGGTGCATGTACCCCGCGCAAACCACGAGCTCCACGCCGTGGCCCACGAGCCAGTCCGCCATCACCCCGTCGCGCTCCTCCCGCGTCGCATAGTCGTCGAGTGGAAACACACGTGTGGGGACGCCGGCCGCGCGCGCACGCTCGAGCGCCCGAGCGCCCCGAACGTTCGAGGCGACCGCGGCGACCGGGAGGCCGGCGTCGAGGAGTGCCTGGAGGTTCGTTCCGGACCCGGACGCGAGAACGCCGATCACCGCGACGACCCCGTGCCTCTCGATGCGCCCGAGCCTCTTCCTCTACTCGCGCGCGCGCGAGTTGCCCCCGGGGAACCCCCCATAGGTACCCCCTCGCTGTCAGCGTAACGCTGAAACCCGCGCGCGTGTGAGACCGATCGCTCCGACTCGGTCACGACTCAGTGACGGAACCGCGGCGGCTCACTCGAAGACGACCCCGACGATGCCGGCTTCGAGGCGCCCGATGACCGGATAGCCAAGGCCCTCCGCCTCACCCGCGGGCACGACCGCGCAGTAGCCGATCCCGAGGTTGAAGACGAGGCGCTGCTCCTCCTCCGGGACTCCCTGCTCGTCGAGCCAGCGAAACACCGGCGGGCGCTCCCAGCTTCCGGAGTCGATGCGCGCGCCCACGCCCTCCGGCAGGACGCGCGCGAGGTTCGCTGCGATCCCGCCGCCGGTCACGTGCGCGAGCGCGCGGACGTCGCAGCGTGCCCGCAGCGCGCGCACCGCGTCGACGTACAACCGGGTCGGCGCGAGGAGGAGATCCGCGTCGAAGTCACCCTCCCCGATCAGACGGCGGACGAGCGAGAACCCGTTCGCGTGGAGTCCCGAGGATGGGAGTCCGACGACGGCGTCACCGGGACCCGCGCGCGCGCCGTCGACAAGCTCGCTGCGCGCGACAATTCCGACGCACGTTCCGGCGAAGTCGATCTCCTCCTCGCGGTAGACCCCGGGCATCTCGGCGGTCTCTCCGCCGAGCAGCGCGCAGCCCGCCTCACGGCACACCTCGGCCGCTCCCTCGACGAGCTCGGCCACCTGTGCGAGGTCGAGTCGATGCGCCGCGACGTAGTCGAGGAAGAAGAGCGGGTCGGCACCCGTGGTCAAGACGTCGTTCACGCAGTGCGCGACGAGGTCGCGCCCGGCGCCGCGCAGGCGCCCGGCGCCGCGCGCGAGAACGAGCTTCGTCCCGACGCCGTCCGTCGACGCGGCGAGGAGCCGCTCCGAGTCGAGCGCGAAGAGGCCGGCGAAGCCGCCGAGATCGGAGACGACGCCCGACGTTCGGGTCGACTCAACGGCGGCGCGGACACGCTCGACGACGTCCCGCGCGGCCGCCAGCGAGACGCCCGCAGCGTCGTATGTCGTCACGCAAGCACCTCGGCGACGAGCTCCGGCCGCCCCTCGGGGCCCTCCGGAAGGAACCTGATGAGCGTATCGCCGACACGCACCTGGTGATCGTCGAGCGGCAATTCGAAGACCTCGGCGAGCGCCGCCGCCTTTTCCTGCGGGTCGCTGGCACGGAGGTGGATCTCCGCGATGCGGAGCTCGTCCGCGCCTTCGAGCGTCTCCTCGATCCAGTCGCGTGGAGGGTGAATCTCGAGGCGGTACCCCGCGTCCGTCGCGATGAACGTGCGCTTACCCGGATGATCCTGGATCTTGAGCTCGAGGTCGGAGGCACGCTCGAGCGCGGCCGTGTAGCCGTCCTCGTCGAGCGCGACGCCGAGATGGTCCACGCGGGGACGATCCCAGTGACCGGGCTGGAGCACGACGTTGACGGCCCCGCGGGCGAGCTCGATCAGACGGAGGCGGAAGCCCATCTCGTCGAGCTCGTGCCAGGAGATCCCCTGCTCGAACCAGTGCGAGTTCTCGCCGACCCAGCCGTAGCGGGCCACGAGGTCGAACCCGAGCTTGCCGATGTAGCGCGCCTCGACGAGCCGGACCTTGCTCGTCACGAGGTGGTAATGGAAGACCTGCACCGGCCGGTGGAATCGTAACCCCGGCGGCCGATCGCGAGAAAGAGGAATCCCGTGCGGCTGCTCGAACGAGGAGCCATGTCCACGCCACCGCCGACGCAGGAGTACGAACGGCCGTACTACGGAACCGGCATGCCGCCGATCCCGCTCCCGAGCATCGAGCTCATCGTCTTCCTCCTCGTCTGGTTCGTCGTCGCCCTCGTGACGCTCGTGGCCGACGGCCGGGAGGGCGTGAACCCGCGTCACTTCGTGGCGGCCTCCGTCGCGCTGGCGATCGGCTTCATGGTCGCGCGCGGGCTGGCCAAGCTGGGCAAGGTCGTCGAAGGCGGCTAGAACCGGCGGGGACTCCCGGAGGTGCGGGGCTCTCGTGGTCACCGCCGATTCGCTGCGCTAGCGTTCGTCGTGTTCGCGCCGCAGAGGCTCCGCGTCTCGCACGGCGAGTCGGGGACGGCAGTCCTTCCGGTTCCCGTTCGAGTCGGTCGAGAGCCGGACACGCACGGTGCGGTTGCTGTTGCCCGTTTCGCTGGCGACGCGGCCGTGGTTTGCGCATCGCGACGGCTCGGACTTGCTCGGACCACGTTGATTTGGCCACCGAGTCCAGTGACCCTCCTGCAAACGCGCCATTTCTCCCTTGCAATCGTCGTGAGACCGACGTAGGTTTGGCCGCTACGTCCAATCGCCTTTGCTGACCGTCCGAGACATCGCGGCACTTTCCGATCTCGATCTTCGTGTCGTCGGAGGAGAGGACGGCCTCGCAAACGAGGTGACGTGGCTCCACGTCTCCGAGCTCGCCGACCCCACTGAGTTCCTCGAGGGCGGCGAGTTCCTGCTGACGACCGGTCTCGGCGTGGCCGACCGCGCCGAGAGTCAGCGGACGTACGTTGCGCGCCTCGCGCGCCACCGCCTCGCCGGGCTCGGCTTCGGCGTCGGCTTCGGCTTCGCCGAGGTTCCGCGCGCGCTCGTGCGCGAGGCCGACCGGCTCGGGTTTCCGGTCGTCAGCATTCCCTACGAGGTGCCGTTCGTCGCGATCACGAAGGCGGCGTTGACCCATCTGGCGAACGAGGAGCTCGAGCGTCTTACCCATGCGCTCGAGGTGCACGAGCGTCTTGCGGCCGCCGTCCTGGGCGGCCGTGGAGTCGACGCTCTGCTCGCGATCGTGTCGAATCACCTCGGCTGCAGCGTCAGCCTCGTGGACGACGCGGGCCGGTCGATCGGCGAGCGGCACGCGCGGAAGCGCCTGGCGTTCGAGGACGCGCTCGAGCTTCCCGTCACGACGAACGGCGAGATCGCGACACTGAAGGCCGCGCGCGAGGCGCGGCCGTTCGAGGAGTACGACCGCCTCGTGCTCCACCACGGCCAGAGCGCCCTCGCGTTCGAGCTGTCACGTCGTAACGCGGTCAGCGCAGCCGAGCTCCGTCTTGCCGGCGACCTCCTCGACGACCTCGAGTGCGGCCGGCTCGAAGACCGCGAGATCGAGCGACGCGTCGCCGCGTTCGGCCTCGAGCCGCAGCGCGAGTACGCCGCGCTGCTCGCACTGCCCCAGAACGGCCTTTCGACCGAGCGGTTGCGGCGCGAGATGGCCGACGAGCTCGACCGGAGCCTCGTCCCGTATCTCTCGACTGCGCGGCGTGACCGAGCCGCGTTCCTCGTCGGCGTCGAGAGCGAAGACGAGGTGTACGCGCTCGCCACGCGTCTATCCGAGACGGAGCCCGATGCGCGCATCGGGATCGGGCGTCCGGGCCAGGGCCGCTCGCTCGGTCGAAGCCTCCTCGAGGCGCGGGCGTCGCTCGAGGCCGTCGACGCGGCGGTCGCGTCGTACCACGATCTCGGGTCGCTCGAGCTCCTCCTCGGTCTTCCCGACGCGGCGCTCGAGGCGTTCGTCGACCGCGTGCTGGGCCCTGCGGCCCAGAGCGAATGGCTGATGGAGTCGCTGACGGCGCTGCTTGCGGCCGGCTGTCGCTGGAGCGACGCGGCTGAGCGCCTAGGCGTCCACCGGCACACGCTGCGGTATCGGATGGACCGGCTGCGCGAACAGGCCGGTCGCCATCCGGACGAGCCCGACGAGCGGATGGAGCTCTGGCTTGCGGTGAAGGCGCATCAGGCCCTCGCCGCCCGCGGGGCGAGGAGTGCGGCATGATCGCGGTGATCGGCGCCGCCGGCACGATCGGGCGGAACGTCGTGCGCTTCCTGGAGGAGTGGGGTGCACCCACGGCGCGGCGCGACTTCCGTCTCACAGGTGTGGGGCACGTCGACGCGCGCGACCCGCAGTCGCTCCGTACCGCGCTTCGCGGCGCCCACGTCTGCGTCAACTGCGCTGACTACCGGCTGAACCTCGACATCATGCGCGGCGCGCTCGCGGAGCGCGCGAACTACGTCGACCTCGGGGGCCTCTTCCACATGACGCGCCGACAGCTCAAGCTCGATTCGGCGTTTCGCGCGCGCGGGCTCACGGCCGTCCTCGGCATGGGATCCGCCCCCGGCAAGACGAACCTGCTCGCCCGAGCCGCCGTCTCGCGGCTGGGACGCGAGCCGACGACGATGCTGATCTGGGCGGCGACCCGGGATCCGGCCGCGGCCGGCCATCCGTTCCCGGCGCCGTACTCGGTGCAGACCCTTCTGGACGAACTACACATGCGCCCGATCGTGGTTGCGGACGGCCAGATCACGGACGTTGAGCCGCTCTCGGGCGAAGCCGTTCACGAGTTCCCGGAGCCGATCGGCGAGGCGACGGGGATCTACACGCTGCACTCCGAGCTCGCGACGCTTCCGAACACGTACCCGTCGCTTCGGGAAGCGAGCTTCCGGCTCTGCCTCTCGCCGGGGCTACTCGACAAGCTGCTCGCACTCGGCGACAGCGAGCGGCCTGAGCCCTACGAGCAGTCGGAGCAGTCCGTCGCGGCGCACGTCGTCGAGGTCGCTAACGGAAACGGTGCCGCGATCGTCGGAATGACCATGACGCGCGGTGGCAGCGCGCGGT
>JALZEM010000089.1 GCA_030862005.1 Actinomycetota bacterium
CGCCGGCTCGCCGTCAGGACGGCGAGGAGTCGACCCACCTCAGGAGTGCGCGATGTGCGAAGCCAAGGCGTGTCGCAACCCGCGAAGCGTGTCTGACGAGAGGTGGAGGCGCATCGTTCACGGCGATCCCCACGGGAGCGCGAGGCGAAGCAGGTCGGCTGGATCGCGGCGGACCCGCTCTTGCCATCGCTCAGGCGGCTTCTTTCGCACGTCGATCTCGGCGGGGTCGTGCAGGAACTGGAGGCGGCCTTCTCGCACCAGCTGTGCGTCGACGGCGCCGAGGCGTCCCTCGAAGATCGACCAGACCGGAGTCCCGAGGACCGCGGCCTCCCGGTTCATCGTCCCGCCCGCGGACACGAGCACGTCGGCGTAGGCAACGAGGCTGCGGCCGTCGACGGCGCGAGGGGGGACGGTGACGCGGGGAAGGCCGAGTGCGCGGACGGCGTCGCCCTGCTCTGGCGTGCGCGCGAGCACGATCGTGTGCGCATCTTCGTCGCGGTTCAGCCGTTCGAGTACGCGCGGGAGGAGCGGGTTCTCGGAGCCGCCCAGGTAGAGCGCGTAGGCCGGCGCGGTTCTGACGACGGAGAGGAGCGCGCGCGGCTCGACACCGAGCTCGCGGAGAACGGACGCGTCGGGCTCGAAGTCGGCGAGGTAGTACTCCTCCTTCAGGCCGGGATAGCGCACGAGCTTCGGGGGCCGAGCGCCGTAGCGCGCGAGCCGGTCGGGTGGGATCGCGTCAGGGACGAGGACGCGCGACGCGAGCCGGCAGTTCGCATGGTGCTGAAGCACCGCCCACTCGTAGTCGAACATGGTCGTGTTCGGAATCCCGAGCACGCGGCAAGCAGGTGGAAGGTCGGTCGATCCGTGCGCGAGGGCGCAATCGAAACGCCGCCCGCGTGCGAAGCGCAGAAGCTGCGGTGCCCGGGCTGCGGCAGCGCGCGCCTTGCCGAGCCGCGTCGCGCCGCCGTGGTGCCCCATCGCTGTGTAGGAATGGCCCCAGTCGTCCAGGAGCTCGACGGTATGCGAGAGCGGGCGCGCCGTGATCGTGACGTCGTGGCCGTCGCGCTCCAAGAGCTCGACGAGCGGACGCAGGACGAGAACGTGCGCCGTGTTCGTGAGGTCGACCCAGACGCGCACCCGGTCGGATCGTATTGGCCGTAGATGGCGCAGTTCCTGGTCGCCGCGTCTCGGCGCAGTGCCTCCAAACGCACCTGTGATGCGCGGTTCGTGCCGAAACCGGTCGCGCCTTCGTCGGTCTCAGGCCGACGGGACCGCGTTATCCGCGCAATGGAGCGAAGACCTGCGCCCGCGACGGTCAACCGTACCGGGCACGCGCCGGCGAGCGTCCGCGGGGCGCGCACAAAGTTGGTTCGAAAAGCGCATAGAACCACGAAAACAAGGGGTTTTTTCGTGTCACGAAGTCGGCCATGCTGATAAGCTCGCCGTGGCGTGGGATGATCCGATCCGCGATCCCAGAGCGCACCTCCCTCGACCCGCTTGGCGCCGGAGCGACGCTCCTCGGCGTGCTGTTCGCGTGCGTGGGTATTGGAGCGCTCGTGGGATGGGCTGCAGGCTCGGTCGGGATCGGGATCGCGATCGGCTCGGTCGTCGGTATCCCTGCAGCGATCTTCGGCGTCTACCGCGCGTATCGAGGCGCGTTCTGATGTCGACGTTTCTCACGCCGCGCCCGATGCCCGAGCGGCGACTCCCGGTCGTCGCCGGGGGGTCGGTCGTCGCGTTCGCGCTCCCGATCTTCCTGATCGTCGGCTGGCGCCTCGACGGCTGGGCGCTCGGCGCCGTCTTCTGGGCCGGCAGCCAACTCCTCGGGCTCCTCTTCGCGCGTGTCGGCATCAGCGAGCCGACCTTGCGCGGCTCCGGCGTCGTCGCATTCGGAATGATGCTGAGGGGGATCCTCCTGATGGTCGTCGCGATCGCCGTCGCAACGTCCGACCCAGACCTCGCGGCGGCCGGCGCGCTCCTCTACGCCCTCGGCTACTCCGTCGAGCTCGCGCTTTCGCTCATGCTCTATTTCGGTGGAAAGCCCAAGCGGTGAGCGTCCTCCTCGCGGCCGAAGAGTTCAGCCCGGAGCACGAGTTCGTGCTCGATCCGTGGGTTCCGCTCGAGCTTGGCCCGATCGACCTCTCGATCAACAAGGCGGTCGTCTATCTCTGGCTCGGCGGCCTCGTCACGATTCTCTTCGGGATCGGGTTCATGCGCTTTGGCCTGTCCCTACGGCCGAGCACGCGGCAGACGCTCGGCGAGAGCCTCTACGACGCGCTCCAGGGCCAGATCGCGGAGGGCAACCTCCCGAGCCGCGCGATCGGCCGCTGGTTCCCGTACGTGGCGTCGCTGTTCCTCTTCATCTGGATCCTGAACCTGATCGGGTTCATCCCGCTTCCCATCTCGAGCGAGAAGTTCCATCTCCTCGGCCTCGACCTCCCGACGTGGGGCATCTACGCCGCAACCGCGAACCTGAGTGTGACGCTCGCGCTCGCGTTCATCACGTTCGGGGCGACACACGTCGAGGGCATCCGCTACAACGGACCCGTCGGCTACTTCAAGAGCTGGATCCCCGCGGGGGCCCCGAAGCCGCTGCTCGCGCTGATCGTTCCCCTGGAAGTGATCTCGCAGTTCATGCGCCTCGTCTCGCTCTCCGTCCGTCTGTACGCGAACATGCTCGCGGGCCACATGCTCTTCCTCGTCATGATCGGTCTCATCTTCATCTTCTCGTCGTACTTCCTGATCGTTCCGTCTCTCGTGTTCGGAACGGTCGTGTACATCTTCGAGGTCGCGATCGTGGTGACGATCCAGGCCTTCGTCTTCGCGCTTCTGTCCGCCATCTATATCGGCGGCGCCATCGAACCCGAGCACTAAGGAGGAAAGGTGGAATTTCTGCTCGCTCAGACGTCGGACGAGGGCTTGGCGAACCTCGGGAAGGCGATCGCGTTCGGCGTCGGTGTCGGGCTCGGCGCCGTCGGCGCGGGGATCGGCATCGGAACCATTTTCGGGTCGATGATCCAGGCCGTTGCGCGTCAGCCCGAGCTTCGCGGTGAGCTCACGGGGATCCAGTGGCTGGGATTCGCCCTGACCGAGGCTGTCGTCTTCTACGCGCTTCTCGGCGGTCTGCTCGCGTACGTGCTCGTCTGATGCGAGGCGCGCTGCTACTCGCGCAGGAGGAAGGCGGCGGCGACGCGCTGATCGACGTCGTCCCGGGCCTGATGATCTGGACGATCATCACGTTCCTGATCGTGCTGTTCGTCCTGCGGAGGCTCGCGTTTGGACGGATCCAGGGACTAATCGACGAGCGGCGCGAGCGGATTCGCCAGGCGCTCGACGAGGCCGACAAGGCGCGCGAGGAGGCGCGCCAACTCCGAGAGCTGACGCGCCAGGAGCGCGAGGAGGCGAAGGCCGAGCGCGACAAGATCCTCGAGGAGACCCGCCGGCAGGTGCACGAGCAGTCCCGCCGTGCCCGCGCAGAGGCGGACGCCGACCTTCACCGGCGCCTCGAGGAGAACCAGCGCGCACTCGAGGCCGAGAACCGGAAGTTCCGCGAGCAGATCCGCCGCGACGTCGTCGAGCTCACCCTGCTCGCATCGGAGAAGGTGACGAGGAAGACGCTCACCGACGCCGATCAGCGGCGGCTGATCGACGAGACCGTCAAGGAGATCGACGTCGCGCGGATCGCGTCCGACGGCGAGCGCTGATGGCCGTCGCCCACCGCATCTACGCCCAGGCGCTTCTCGAGGCTGCGAAGGACAAGGACCGTGTCGATCCCGTCCGCGAGCACTTCGGCGACTTCGCATCGGCTCTCGCGGAGTCGGCCGAGCTCCGCAACCTGCTTCGGAACCCGCAGATCGAGACGCGCGCGAAGAAGGACGCCCTCGAGGCGATCGTCGGCGAAGCAGACGACCTCTTCCTCAACTTTCTCAGGCTCGTGGCCGACAAGAACCGGGTCGGCGAGCTTGAGGAGATTCACGACGAATGGGAACGACTGCTGGCGCAGGAGGAGCAGATCTTGGAGGTCGAGGTCACGACGGCGATCGAGCTTTCGGACGACGAGGCGGCACAGCTCGTGAAACAGATCGAGTCGGCGGCGGGGCGGCGGGTGGAGGCGACGCGGGCCGTCGACCCCGACCTGATCGGCGGTCTCGTCCTGCAGGCCGGCTCGCTTCGTGTCGATGCGAGCGTACGCGGACGTTTGCGCCAGCTCCGAGCGGATCTTCTCGCGCGCGCCTGACGCGCGGCAACGGCCGACGCGCACTCCATCGCTTACGGGACGTTTACACGTTCCAAACACAACGATCGCTTGTAGCTGGTTTCCTAGCGCCCCCCTCCATGCGCCCGTGCAACCGCTCCCCCCGGCGGCCGGCGCTCCTCCTGGTCTTGGCCGCTGCGATTCTCTGCGCGCTCGTCGTGCCTGCGACGAGCACAGCAGCTATCCGCGTTCTCGAGCGGCTGAACTTCGAGTCGGGAAATCTGCGCCAGTGGGACGACATCCAGGCGCTCCCGGGCCGTGTCGGGGTCGTCACGTGGCCCCGGAAGCAGGGCCGTTACGCAGCGCGGTTCGTCGTCCGGCCCGGCGACGACCCGATCAACGCGAGCGGAAATCGCGCCGAAGCGTTCGAGCTGACGGGAGAACGCCAAGGCATCGCGTCCTGGTGGCGGTGGTCGACACGCTTCCCGCGAGGCTTCCGGCCGATCATGGGCGACTGGAACATCTTCACGCAGTGGCACCACAGCGGGGCGACGTGCCAGCCGAACGTCACGTTCCACGTCGAGCGGACGAGCCGGAGGGCCTATCTCGGCGTCAACGTTCGGGGTGGACGGCTGAACGTCGGCAACTGCACGACGGGATCGTTCCGGCGCTGGCGCCTCGCGCCGTTACGACGGGCGCGCTGGCATACGTTCGTCTTCCACGTCAAGTGGTCGTCGGACCCGAACGTCGGGTTCGTCGAGGTCTGGCTCAACGGTCGCAAGCGGATCAGGAGGACGCATCTGGCGACGCTGTACACCGGCCAGTTCGTCTATGTGAAGCAGGGTTACGCGAGGAACTACTCCTCGCGCACCCACGTCGTCTTCCACGACGGCCTGATCCGATTCCGGCGGTAGCGCGAGGCGTCGTCGGCTAAGCTCCGGCTCGCCGCAGCGAGCCGACGAGCGAGGAGACGACGTGAAGATTCGTCCCGAAGAGATCACCTCGATCCTGAAGCAGCGGATCGAAGAGTACGAGGTCGATAGCGACCTGGCGGAGGTCGGTACGGTGCTCCAGGTGGGCGACGGCCTCGCGCGCGTCTACGGGCTCGAGGATTGCATGGCGATGGAGATGCTCGAGCTCGAGCACGGCGTCACGGGGATCGCGTTCAACCTCGAGGAGGACAACGTCGGGAGCCCGCT
>JALZEM010000177.1 GCA_030862005.1 Actinomycetota bacterium
ACGCCCGCTCGGAGGACGACCTGCGGCGAGCGGCGGAGGAGGTCGGCACGGCGACCGGGTCGGAAGCCGTAGCGATTCCAGGCGACATCACGCGGCCGGAGGACTGCGAGCGCGTCGCGGCAGAGACCGTGCGGGCATTCGGCGCACTCGACATCCTCGTCACGAATACGGGCCCTCCGGCGTACGGGACCGCGGCCTCGCGGACGGATGATGAATGGCAGGAAGCGTGGGAGCGAATGGCGCTCGGCGTCGTGCGCCTCGCGCGCGCGACCGTGCCGCACATGCGCGCGCGCGGCGGCGGGTCGATCGTCAACATCTTCGGGTGCGACCTCCACCAGCTCGTCGGCCACACGGCATCCGCGTCCGTGACACGACTCGCCGCCGCAGGTTTCTCGAAGTACCTCGCGACCGAGCTCGCCGGCGAGAACATCCGCGTCAACAACGTCCTCCCCGGTTGGATCGCAACGGACCGGATCACGTGCCTGGTCGAAGCGGAAGCGGCCGAGCGCGGCGTCTCCCCCGATGAGGTTTACCGCGAGCAGGCCGAACCGGTGCCCATGGGCCGCTTCGGGTCGCCGCAAGAGATCGCGGACGCGGTCGCGTTCCTCGCCTCAAGGCGCTCTGGGTACATCACGGGCACGAGCCTCCGCGTCGACGGCGGCTGGTGCCTGAATCTCGCCTACTGACGACCTGGTTCGGGCGGCGTGTCGCCGAACGTGAGCAGCAGCTTGCGCAGCAGCCGCGCCAGCTCCTTCCGCTCAGAGGCCGTCAACCCTGAGACGGCGTGCTCCTCGGCGGCGGCGTGAGCCTCGATCGCGCGCTCGACGAGGGCGAGGCCCTCGGCCGTGAGCTCGACGGAGACTCTCCGTCGGTCGGCCGCGTCGGGGACACGGCGGACGAGCCCGGCTCGTTCGAGCCGGTCGACCCGATGCGTCACCGATGCCGCCGTGAGCAGCAGCGTTCGGGCGAGTTGCGTCGGGCTCATCCGGCACGGATCGCCGGAGCGCCGCAGCACGCCGAGCACGTAGAACTCGTATGGGTGGAGCCCGAACTCGTCGAAGACATGCTCGATCGAGCGCTCGACCAGCCGGGCGCCCCGCCCGAGGCGCTGAACGACCGCCTTGGCCTCGGTGTCCAGATCGGGACGCTCCCTGCGCCATTGCGCGAGCGCGAAATCGACGTGGTCCTGGTCGGGAATAGCGCGAGCTTAACTTGACGTTAAGTTATTTGACGTCGAAGTTTTATCCACTACTGTCGAGAGGGACACGATCGGAGGACCAAATGGATCTCACCAGCCCAGAACTCGCATACTTGATCGCGATCGAGCGTCAGCAGGAGCTCCTCGCAGACGCCGAGACTCCCTCGTCCGGCGCTTTGCGTGAGTTCGTCGCCCGCGTTCGCGGCGTCCTCGCGCGGTAGTCCAAGCGAAACCCGCCTCAGCTGAGCATCCGGCTAGTCTCGGCCGGATGCGCCGGGTTCTCGCGCTCGTCAGCGCGGTCGTTCTCTACAACACGATCTTCGCCGCAGCGCTCGCGCCGTACCTCCCCGAGCTCACACGCGAGTTCGACCTCTCGAAGACCGAGGCCGGCATCCTCAGCGCTGCGTATCCGGCCGGGCTCCTGCTCGGTGCCATTCCTGGTGGGCTTCTCGCCGCGAGAATCGGCGTCAAGCCGAGCGTGCTGCTCGGGGTCAGCCTGACGGTAGCGTCGTCCGTCGCGTTCGCGCTCGCCCCGACCGTCTGGCTCCTCGAAGTCGGTCGGTTCGGCCAAGGCTTGAGCGTCGCAGCGTCGTGGACCGGCGCGCTCGCGTGGGTCGTCACCGAGGGGCCGCGGAAGCGGCGCGGCGAGCTGATCGGCCGCGTCTCGCGCGCCGGGCTCATCGGAATCCTGCTCGGGCCCGTGCTCGGCGGCGCCGCGGCGCTGTTCGGCCGCGCGCCCGCGTTCGGAAGTGTCGCCCTGCTCGGAGCACTCGTCGTCGCGTGGACGTGGGTCACCCCCGGTAGCGCGCGCGCCGCCGGTACGTCGTTGAAGGCCCTCTTCGCGGCCGTCGTCGAGCGGCGCGTCGCCGGCGGGCTCTGGCTCGGGACGCTCACCGCGCTCCTGATCGGCGTGCTCTCGGTGCTCGCGCCGCTCGACCTCGACCGGGCCGGCTGGGGCGTGATCGGCGTCAGCGGCGTCTTCCTCGTCGCTGCGGCCGCGCAGGCCTGCGCGACGCCGGCCGTTGGGCGCTTCGCCGACTCCCACGGGCGCCTCATCCCGGTCCGCGCCGGACTGCTCGGCGCGCTCGTCTTCTCGGCGGCGATCCCGTTCGTCGAGGAACGGTGGCTGCTCGCTGCGGTAGTCATCGCGACGGCCTTGTCCTACAGCGTCTTCTGGATTCCCGGACTAGCGGTTCTGAGTGACGGCGTCGACGCGGCCGAGATCCACCAAGGACTCGGCTTCGCGCTGATGACCCTCGTCTGGGCCGCCGGTCAATTCGCCGGGGCTGCGGGCGGCGGCGCGCTTGCCGACGTTTCCGGCGACGCGATGCCGTTCTTCGTCGTCGCATCGCTCTGCGCCCTCACGCTCGTGACTGCGCACGCGCGCGCGCTACGGGCTCGGCCAGCCGTCGCCTCCGGCCAACCGCCACGGCTATAGTCGGGTCCGTGCACAGGCCGCCTGGCTACGACAGGCTCGCCTCGGACGTCCCGTGGGATCCCGCGTATCTCGACTTTCGCGCGCCCGAGCGCGTCTACACGCTCAACGAATTCGGTGAGACGGACGGCGCGGCGGCCGCGTTTTCCCCAGTCGCGATCACGGAGCCGTTCCGCTTCCTGACGGACGACGGCGTGCGCATCCTGCAGGAAATCTGCCGGGAGCTCGAGGCGTCGGCCAAAGGGAGCGACCGCATCCCGAAGTTCGTCCGAGGCGGGGTCTACCGCTCACAGTTCCTCTGGGGCCTCTCCACCGATCCTACGCTCATCGGCTGGCTCCGTGACGTGGCGCAGGCGCCGCTCGAGCCCCATCCCGTCTCCCACCACGCCGTCCACATCAACTATGCGCCCGACGACCTCTCGCTGAACGTCGACCAGTGGCACGCCGACATCGTCTCGTTCGACTACGTCCTCATGGTGTCCGATCCGCGCGGCATGAAGGGCGGGCGCTTCGAGTATTTCTTCGGGCCCGTCGAGGAAGGAAAGGCTCTGCTCGAGCGCGGCGGCGAGCTGCCGGCCGACCGGATCCGTAGCCCCGAGTTCCCGGGGCCCGGCTGGGCGATCT
>JALZEM010000194.1 GCA_030862005.1 Actinomycetota bacterium
CCGGTACCCCGCGCCGCGGACGGTCTCGATCGAGCTCCGGCCGAACGGCCGGTCGATCTTCTCCCGCAGGTAGCGGACGTAGACGTCGACGACGTTCGAGCGGTTCTCGTAGCCGTAGTCCCAGCAGTGCTCGAGGAGCTGGTAGCGCGAGAGCACCTGTCCCGGCCGGCGCATCAAGGTCTCGAGCAGGGAGAACTCCTTCGCCGAGAGCTGGATCTCGCTCTCGCCTCGCCAGACCTGCCGCGTCGCGCGATCGAGGCGAAGCTCACCGGCTTCGAGCACCGCTGGCCGCTCGAGCGGCGGCCGACGCGCGAGCGCCCGCAGGCGCGCAAGAAGCTCCGCGAACGAGAACGGCTTCGTCAGGTAATCGTCTGCGCCCGCATCGAGGCCGCTCACTCGATCCTCGACGGCATCGCGCGCCGTGAGCATCAGCACCGGCGCCCACGTGCCGGCTTCGCGAAGCCGACGGCAAACCTCGAAGCCGTCTATACCCGGAACCATCACGTCGAGGACGATCGCGTCGTACTCCGTGGCCCCGGCCATCCAGAGAGCGTCGTCACCGGTGGAAGCGATGTCGGCCGCAAGTCCCTCCTCTACGAGACCGCGACGCAGAAGCGAAGCCATCTTCACGTCGTCTTCCACGACGAGGATCCGCATCGCTTGCATTGTCGCCGACGACACATGAGAGCAAGATGAACGGCCGCAGCCGTCGCTCTCACCGCTCTTTCATCTCGGCCTCCTACGGTGGCGACGACGCGAAAGGAGGTCACTCGTGAGAAGAAGAAGATTCGCATTCATGGCCGCCGTCATCGTTGGCGTGGCCGCGCTCTCTGCCGGTTTCGCGATAGCCGCCGGCCGAGACGGCGACAAGCCGCTGACCGGCGCCGCGCTCGAGAAGGCCACCGCCGCAGCGCTCGCACACGCCCGCGGCGGCACTGTGACGGAGACGGAGGTGGGCGACAACGGCGCCGCGTACAGCGTCGAGATCCGCCGCGACGACGGCACAGAGGTCGAAGTCAACCTGGACGAGCAGTTCAGGGTCGTCGGCCAGGAAGTGGAGGACGACGGCGCCGGTGAGGTGGACGAAGACGGGGCCGGCGAGTAGGGCGGTGCCCAGCGTCCGAATGAACCGATCGCTCATCGCCGGGCTGGCTAGCCTGTCCCTGCTGACCGCGTCGTGCGGCGCCGACGGGAGCGAGGGCGAGCCCGTCACAACGCATGACGCGGGATCCGAGCAAACACGCTTCTCCGCGGCGATCGACCACCCGTTCGTCCCGCTTTCAGCCGTGCGCACGACGGTCTTCGAAGGGGAAGAGCGGGACCCGGCAAGCGGCGAGACGACGCGGATCCGCGTCGAATCGCGCGTGCTCGACCGCGAGGAGCGGCTGGCGGGCGTCACGGTGGCCGTCGTCGAGGTGAAGGACTACGAGGACGGGGAGCTCGTCGAGCGGACGCTCGACTACTACGCGCAGCACGACGACGGCAGCGTGTGGTACTTCGGCGAACGGGTCGACGACTACGAAAACGGCAAGGTCGTGGGCCATGACGGCGCGTGGCTCGCAGGGGAAGGCGAGGCGAAGGCGGGAGTGTTCATGCCGACGGAGCCGAAGGTCGGCGATGAGTTCGAACAGGAGCGCGCGCCCGGTGTGGCGGAGGATCGGTCGACCGTCGTCGCCGTCGGCCTCGAGGTCACCACGCCCGCGGGCACCTTCGCCGACTGCATCAAGACGAAGGACTTTGCGCCCCTCGACAATGTGACGGAGTACAAGTACTACTGCCCCGGCGTCGGGCTCGTGCGCGAGGAGCCTCCGGGGGGTCGGATCGATCTCGTTCGCTACGGCTGAGGGTCCTTCCGGCTACCGCACCTTCACCGTGGCGGCACGAGTTCGTGGCCACTCCTGCGATTGATCGGTCGGCGCGCGCGCCCCGGCCGCGAACCGTCCGCGGCGCCCGGTTTCATCGCTTCGGTGCGGGGTACCCCGAATAGATCGAACACCGAACGAGCAAGGAGCCAGGATGAAACGATTCAGCGGAATCGCGGCGATCGGCGCCGCAGCGATGTACTTCTTCGACCCGCAGGAAGGACGGCGTCGGCGGGCCATGACGAAGGACAGGACGGCAGGGTTCTTCCGGCGCGTCCGGCGTCGAGGCGAGCGCGCAGGACGCGCGGTCTCGGCCGAGGCGTACGGAGTAACACAGAAGGTCAAGCACCGCAGCGAGGAAGAGAAGGAACTGGACGACGTAACGCTCGCCCGCAAGGTCGAAACGGAGATCTTCCGCGATGCGGATGCGCCGAAGGGCCAGGTCGACGTGAACGCCGTGAACGGCGTCGTGTACCTCCGCGGCGAGCTCGAGCGGCCGGAGTTGATCGAGGACCTCGTGAAGGCGGCGCAGAATGTCTCAGGCGTCAAGGGTGTCGAGAACTTCCTCCACACGCCGGGATCGCCGGCCCCGACCACGCCGCAGTCGTAGAAGGTCATAGGGGCCGGGTCGATCCGGCCCCTAGACGTCATCGCTACATAACCCGCACGCGCGCGCAGGGGTAGAACCCCCGGCCGCTCCGGTACGCGCGCACGGCGACGCAGATCTGCTCGATCGGCGTCCAGCGATGGTGTCCCTTCATCGGGAGGAGAACCCATGCATGCGCTGGAACGTGATGTCCATCTGTAGGACGCCGTAGTAGTCCTTCGGCGCCCTCGAGGGCACGGGCGCAAGAAGCTACCGACGTTGGGCGCCCGGAGGCAAACGGGTACTACTTCTGTACACGTGGCGGAGAGCGAGAAAGAGCGTCTCGATCGTGAGCTGATCGAATTGTTGAACGAGCTTCGGGTCGCGCTTCCGGGCGTGCAGGTCCTGTTCGCGTTTCTCCTGATCGTCCCGTTCTCGCAACGGTACGGGCAGATCACGGAGCTCCAGAAGCAGATCTATTTCGCCGCGGTCCTTTGCACTGCCGTAGCGACGATCCTCTTCATCGCGCCGAGCTCCATGCACCGGATCGAATTCAGGGCGCATGACAAGGCGTGGATGCTTGCGGCCTCGAATCTCCTCGCGATCGGTGGATTGATCTTCCTCTCCTTCGCGATGGTTGCGGTCATCTTTCTCATCACCGACGTCCTCTTCGCAGGCTGGGTCGTCGCGCTCGTCAGCAGCCTCGTGGCGGGACTGTTCGCGGCGCTCTGGTTCGCGCTCCCGCTCTACCGGCGGGCACGCTCCTAGGCGAACGCGCGAACCGCTTCTCGCACTTTCGTGAGTGCCTCTCCGAGCTGCGCGCGGTTCGCAGGCTCGTTCAACCAGCCGCTTGCGCCGGAGGGATGGGGAAGTGGGATGGCGACCGCTCCGCGCAGCTCGTATGTTTGCCCGACGTACTCGCTCACGCGCGTGAGACCGAGGAGGCTGCGGGCGGCAAGCCCGCCGACGGGGAGAATGAGCTCCGGGCGAAGGAGGCGGAGCTCCCACTCACGCCAGAAGCGACAGAGCTCGATCTCGCGTGGAGTCGCGGGCCGGTCGCCGCGCCCCGACGGGTGCTTCCCGGGGTAGCACCGCGTCACCGACGCGCAGTAGAACGTCTCGTAGAAGGTCTCCTCGTCGAGGTCGAGCCAGCGGCGAAGCGTCTGACCCGCCCGCCCGCGCCAGGGCCGTCGCTCGTCGCCTTCGAGCACGCCCGGCGCTTGGCCGACGATGAGCGCGCGCTGTCCCGGTTTCCCTTCGAAAACAGGAAGCGACTCGAGCGGGTACCCGGCCTCGGCGCATGCGCGGCACAGACGATTGTCACGCTGCAGCGAGACGAGCGACCGGTACGAGCTCTTCCGCCGCGTCACGCGGCGACGGCGACGTACCACGAGCCCGCGAACAGCACGGCTCCTCCGCCGAGTTCGCGCGCGAGCGCCGACGGTTCGAAGAACCGCTTGTAGACCTCGTAGCGTGAGCCGTCCTTCAGGAAGCGCTCCTCGATCGCCTCGGGCTCGACACCGGGACGGAGCGCGGAGTCGACGACGACGAGCGCGCGTGCAACGCGCCGCGCCTCGACGAGAAAGCACTGCCGGTCTGGCTCACGCAGATGGCCGTAGAAATGAGCCATCAGGACGAGATCGAATGAGCCCTCGGCGAAAGGGAGGCGAAGTGCGTCACCAACGACGAAGGCCGCGTGGGGACACCGTTGACGAGCGATCTCGATCATCTCGGCGCTCTGGTCGATCCCGGTGACCTCACCGCGAAGATGCCTCGTCAGAAACCCGGTCCCACAGGCAGCGTCGAGCACACGGCCGGCCCGCAGCGACGCGAGCAAGTCGACCAGTCCGCGCATCTCCTCTTCCCAGCCGGGACGGTCGCGATCGGCGAAGTTACCCCGACCCAGGTACCAGTCGTCGTACTCGCTCGCGCGGCGGGCGTAGTAGCGCCGCTCCTCGACCCGCATGCGATCACCTTATCGCTAGGGTCTCGCGGTGCCCCGTGCGGCCATCCTCGATGTCGACGGCACGCTCGTCGACACGAACTACCACCATGCCCTCGCGTGGTATCGGGCGTTTCGCCGACACGGCATCACGCTTCCGCTCTGGCGTCTCCATCGTCACGTCGGGATGGGCGGTGACAAGTACGTCGCAGCGCTCGCAGGCGACGAGGTCGAGGAGCGACTCGGCGACGACCTTCGCAACGCTTGGGAGGAGATCTTCAACGCGACGATCGACGAGGTGGCGGCGCTCGAAGGCGCACGGGAGCTGATCGCTGAGCTCAAGAACCGCGGCCACAAGGTGGTGCTAGCAAGCTCGTCCGTCGAGGATCACCTCGACCACTTCCTCGATCTCCTGGACGTCCGCGAGCTTGCGGACGCATGGACGATGAAGGACGATGTCGAGGCGTCGAAGCCGGAGCCCGACCTCGTCGAGGCCGCGATCGAAAAGGCCGGAACGCGCGACGCTGTGATGCTCGGGGACACACCGTGGGACGTCGAGGCCGCCAGGAAGGCCGGAGTTACGACCGTCTGCGTCATGACGGGCGGCTTCTCCAAGCAGGA
>JALZEM010000212.1 GCA_030862005.1 Actinomycetota bacterium
TCGGGTTCGACAGCGAGCTCCCAGCTTCCGTTCGATCGCCGCAGCGCGCCTCGCTCAACCAGGTCGCGGAACGCTTCCTCGAGGAAGAACGGGTTGCCGCCTGCTCGCTCGACGAGCAGATCCGCGACCGACGCTGGTAGTTCACCCTCCGCCGTCGCGCCGACGAGCGTTCGGCTCGCGTCCGAGGGGAGCGGGCGGAGCTCGATCTCGCGGTAGCGGTGTGGGAAGCGCTGGCGGGCGCGCTCGCCGAGCTGCCACGACCGGTGCTCCCGCTCGCTGCGGTAGAGGAAGAGGAGGCCGACGCCCGCCTCCTCGGTGACCCGAAGCGTTTCCTCGAGGAGTTCGAGCGTCGCCTCGTCCGCCCAGTGCAGGTCCTCGAGGACGACACAAACCGGGATTTCGCCCGCGAGCCTGCACAGGAACTCGACGAACACCTCGAACGTCTCGTGCTGGATGCTCTCGCGGTTGAGCTCGCGGATCCGCTCCGCCGCGTCCGGCTCGAGCGTGAGGCCGAGAAGGCTCGCGATGAAGGGATACGCGTCGTCGGCGTGGTCGCCGAAGAGTTGCGCGATCTGCGCCTTCAAATCGAGGCGGACCCGCGTCTCCGGAGTGGAAGCGCCCACGCCGAGCCACTCCCGGAGAAGGTCGCGGAGCGGCCAGTACGGGAAGCTCTGCGCGTACGAGACGGCTCGGCCTTCGACGAACCGAACCTCCCCCGCGTAACGGTCGCGAATCTCGCCGACGAGCCGCGTCTTGCCGATGCCCGCCTCGCCCAGCACCGAGACGATGACGCCGCGTCCGTCGCGTAGACCGTCCATCGCACGCTCGAGCACGGTCAGCTCGAATTCGCGCCCGACGAGCGGCCCGCCCGCGCGCGGCCGGCCGGGGTCGCGAACCCCCGTAATGCGGAATACCGCGATCGGCGCGCTTTTGCCGCGGAGATCCTGTTCTCCGAGCTCCTCGAGATCGAAGCAGTGGTCGACCTGCCGTGCCGTCATCAGGCCGACCGCGACGTCGCCCGGCGCAGCGAGCGCCTGGAGGCGAGATGCCACGTTGACCGTGTCGCCGAGGGCGTTCCACCGTTCTGCGATGTCACCGTCATCCGCGGGTGCAGCGATCACGACGGGCCCCGTGTTCACGCCGACCCGTACCGCGAGCTTTACTCCGTACGCCGACTCGACCTCTTGCGCGTAACTTGCGAGCGTGCGCTGAATCGCGAGGCCGGCGCGAACGGCGCGCTCCGAATCGTCCTCGTGCGCGAGCGGCGCGCCGAAGACGGCGAAGATCTCGTCTCCCGCTCGTTGCACGACGGTTCCGTCGTAGCGCTCGACCTCCCCCGTCATGATCCGTTGCACCTCGTCCATCAGGAATTTCGAGCGCTCCGGCCCGAGCGTCTCGCCGATTCCGGTCGAGTTGACGACATCCGCGATCAGGACGGAGACGATCCGCTTCGAGCCTGTGACGACGGCCATAGCAGAGTTATATCGGCGCCCGTCCACGCCGCCGGGCCCGCAGAGTCGTTACGTGTTTGCCGCCGAGCCACGAGGGGGAATCTCGGGGCGCGCGGAGATCTGGAAACGGGAATGGGGGTTCTGATGGTTCTTGCTGACAGTCACACCTGGCGTGACGACGCCGAAAATGGATTGACCGCGATCTTCGGATTCATCCCGGAGCTGCTCGGGGCGCTAGCGATCCTGATCATCGGCTACTTCGTAGCGAAGCTGATCGCCAGCGGAGTTTCTCGGTTATTGCAACGAACGGGCGTCGACGGCGCGGTCGACCGGCCCGGTGCAGGCCAGTGGGTCGGGAAGCTGACCCGCAGACCATCGTGGCTCATCGGGCGCCTGACGTTCTGGGCGCTCTTCCTCGGTGTCATCGCGCTCGCCGTTTCGGTGTTGGGGATCAACGCGCTGACGGAGTTCGTAGGCGCGATCTTTGCCTATCTGCCGAACGTCCTTGCGGCGGCGCTCATCTTCGTTGCCGCGGCCGCGATCGCGGCCGGGATCGCGGCGCTCGTCGCGCGGACGATGGGCGACACGCCGACGGGCAAGGTGGTTGCGTCCGTCGTCCCGATCCTGATCATGGCGATCGCGGGCTTCATGATCCTCGACCAGCTCAGGATCGCGGAGGACATCGTGATGATCACGTACGCCGCGCTGATCGGCGCGGTCGCTCTCGGCTCCGCGCTCGCGTTCGGGCTCGGGGGCCGCGACGTTGCGGCCCGGATGCTCGAGGGGGCCTACCAGAAGGGCCAGGAGAACCGCGAGCAGGTCCGCCGCGACATCGAGCAGGGCAAGGAGCGGGCGCGGGAGGACGTCGACCGTGCGAAGGAAACGGTTCAGGACCGTACCGAGGGCGACGCGGTTTCCGGCCCGCCCACTCGCGAGACGACCGGCGTCGGGAGAACGCCCGTCGTCACAGGCGCGGGCAGCGCGACTCGCCCGCGCACGAGGGACGGCGAAGGCGGCACGACCGAGAAGATCGAGGTCGTCCCGGCCGACGAAGTCGACAAGGTTCCGCCGGGTTCCGCAGATCCCGAAGGGACGCGCTGGCGTTAGCGGCTCGAATGCGTCGCAGGGGCCGGCCAGACGTCCGGCCCCTGCGTCCGTCTCCTAGCCGCCGCCGTAGACGGAGATCGGCAGGTCGAGCAGGACCTCATTGCCGGCGGAGAACTCCTCCTCGAGGCGTGCGAGCACGGCTCGTGCGCCGGGTGCCGCGGCGAAGAGCCGCTGTTCGACGCCAGCAAGCGTCGGGAGCTGTACGAGCTCCTGCTTGAACGCCTTCGGGAACCGTCCCCGCCCGAGGTACCACCCGTAGAACTTCTTCAGGAAGCCCGTGGCGCGATGCTCCCCGAGCTCGCGCGCCGTCTCGCGGATGAAGAGGACGAGCTCGGCGACGACCTCCGCCGGCGAAGGCTGGCCGTTGTCGCCGCGGACGATCTCGGAGAGCGCCCA
>JALZEM010000215.1 GCA_030862005.1 Actinomycetota bacterium
TCCGAGGAGCGCGCCCGAGCCGCGGCCCCGTGCGCGCTCGACGAGCCCCGGAACGGCGAGACGGTCGAGGAACGGGAGCGGGAGTAGTCCCATGAAAGCGAAGCCGAGGACGACGACGACGAGCCCCGCCGCCTGGAGCACGAGCCGGCGGTTATCGTCGAAAAGGCCACCGGCAGCCGCAGCCGCCGCACCGAGTGCGACGAAGATCACCGTGAAGCCGATGAGGAACGGGATGCTCGCGACAGCAACTCGGCGCCCCGAGGCACCGGGCGCCGCGCCCGACACCGCGGACAGGTAGCCGGGCACGAGCGGAAGTACGCACGGCGTCACGAACGAGAGGAGCCCCGCCACGAAGGCGAGTGCGATCTTCGCTTCCACCGTCCTCCTGGAAGGGAGCTACGCCTCGAAGCGGGCGAGCTCCTCGTCCAGCCGACGCTCCAGATCGGCGTCGAGCGGCGCCCGGCCGTTCGTGGACGGGTCGGATTGCGCCGGCTCGTCACGCCCGCCGCGCCAGCGACGCGCGAGAATCGCGAGCGCGACGGCCGCCGCGAGCGCGCCGCCGAGCGGGAGCGCCCAGGCAAGCGCGTTGAAGCCCTGCGCAGGCGGAGCCGCGAGCACCTCTTGACCGAACTCGTCCACGAGCTTCGCCTTGATCTCGCTCTTCGTATCCCCGGCGGCGATGCGCGCGCGAATGAACGAGCGCATCCGGTCGGCGATCGGGGCGTTGGACAGGGCAAGCGTCGTGTTGCAGGTGGGGCAGACGAGCTCCCGCTCGAGCTCCTCGAGCGTCGGCCGCTCCTCGCTCCCGGCCGCGCATCCCGCGAGCGCGAGCGTGGCCGCCGCGAGCACGGCGAGCCGCCTCACGAGGTCGCCTCGAGCGCGCGTTCGATTCCTCGCTCGAGCTCGGCCTCGCTCACCGGTCCCTGGACTCGCTCACCGACGAGACGGCCGTTCCTCCCGACGAACCACGTCTCGGGGAACCCGGTCACGCCGAACCGGCCGAGTGTCGCGCCCGGTCCGTCGTGCACGATCGGGTAGGTCAGCCCGAACCGGTCCACGAAGCCCCGCGCATCCCGCTTGAAGTCCTGCGCGTCGATCCCGAGGACGACGACGCCACGGTCGCGGTAGCGCCGCCACGCGGCCTCGAGACGGGGCGCCTCCTCCTTGCACGGCTCGCACCACGAGGCCCAGAAGTTCAGGACGACCGCTTTCCCCCGGAGGGACACGAGTGAGATCGACCCGTCGCCCTTGAGCCGTTCGACATCGAAATCCGGCGCCGGCGGCGACTCGCCCGCCTCGAGACGGTCGGCGAGGCTGCGCACCTTGCCCTCGGCGGCAACTTCCCAGCCGAGGAGCGCGAGGAGGAGCGCGACCACCGTGACGGCGGCCGCTTGCAGGAGCAGTTTGGCGCGGCCGGCCATGAGCGGGACCAGTCTAGTCAGCGCACGGACGCGCGACGCGGCACCCCGTCATGATCCAGAGTTCGGGCCCGCTCTACGGGCGGACGATGTAGACCGTCGTCCCGACCCGGACGCGTTCGAAGAGCCACTCCGACTGGCTGATGTACATGCGGATGCAGCCGTGCGAGGCGGCGCTCCCGATCGTCCAGGGTTGCGGCGTCCCGTGGATCCCGATCCCGGGCGCCGAGAGGCCCATCCACCGCGTCCCGAGCGGGTTGTTGGGGCCCGGCGGGATCGGCGAAGCCCCCGCGGCCCAGTCGCTGTCGGGCGGGTTCCACGTGGGATTCCGCTCCTTCACGACGATGCGGAAGCGTCCGAGCGGCGTCGGGTAGCGCGGCATGCCGACCGCGATCGCAAATCGCCGCACGAACCGCATTCCCGAGTAGAGATAGAGTCGCCGCGAGCCGCGCCGGACCACGACGACCGGGCCGTAGTTCCCGCGCGTCACCGTCGGCCAGATGTACCGGACGCGAAGCGGGAGCACGTCGCGCATGTTCCGCCAGAGGGCGCGCGCGATCGACCCTCGCATTGCGAAACGGCGGACGTCGATCCCGGGGCGCGCCCGCGTCAGGTACGGGCGTAGGTCGCGGAGCGAGAGCACCGAGTTGCGGACGCGCCGGGAGTACGCGCGGTCGAGATAAGCGACGTACGACGCAACGCGCGTGCGGTCGACCGAGACGACGAGGGTGAGTGCGGCCCCGGGGGCGGCGGCGAGCGCGCGGCCGACAGCGCCCACGACATCCGGCCGTGCGCCGAGGTAGCCCGGCGACACGGTCCACCGGCGCGTCTTGAACCGGAACGGCACGCGCCGAGCGAAGAACGCCCTGAGCGCCGCGCGCGCTTCCTCCGCCGTCATCCCGGCGACGGCGACGCCGGAGACGGTGACGCCTTCGGCGATCCGCGGCGGCTCCTCAGACGGCGGATCCTGCGCGGAGGCCGATGGCGCCACGACGGCGGCGGCCACCAGGAGCGCGAGGAGAGAGCGCCGCAACGTCATCCAGATCGTATACGCAGAACGGCGACGGAATGTTCCCGGTTTCGTGCCATCGAATGGATAGACGTGCGCGGCACGCAATTCGTTCGCCGCCGACCGACGACGTCCTATCTCCGTCGTCGTCGGAAGCGGTCGGGGCCGCCGTCGCTACGGAGCCGTCGGGAGCAGGTCCTCGTCGAGCTCGCCCCCGCGCGCGATGTAGTCGATGATCATCCGGTCGGTCAGCCACTCCACCGGCGCGCGATCGTCCGTAAGCGGGTCGGTCGAGCTCTCGACCGGCTCGACGCCGTCCCGGAAGAGCGGAATGAGCGCCCCGACCTCCATGGGCGCCTCGCCGACCCGCTCCGTCAGCGCCGCGCGCGAGACCGGTCGGTCGAACGCGAGCATGAGCTCGTTGAAGCGAAGGGGCCGCCAGCGCCACGCCTGCGGGAACGCGGTGAGCACGGTGCTCCCGATCGCCTCGGAGACGCGCTCGTCGCCGGGCACGCCCGCGACGTTCAGCGCGAGCACACCGCCGGGCTCGAGACGCGAGCGTGCACGCTCGAAGAACTCCTTCGTCGCGAGGTAGAACGGGATGTACGGCTGGTGGTAGGCGTCGACGAGGATGAGGTCGTAGCGCTCGTCCGTGAGCTCGAGGTAGGGCCGCCCGTCGGCCGCGATCGTATTGAGATTCGGATTTTCGGACAGCCCAAGAAAATCGCGACCGGCGGCCGTCACCTCCGGATCGATCTCCACGCCGTCGATCCGGATGTCGGGATAGAGCTCGCCGTACGCACGGGCCACCGTCCCACCCGCGTTTCCGATCACGAGCATGCGCTCGACGGAGCGCTCGGAAAGCGGCGGGACGAGCAGGAACATGTCCCAGACACCACCGGTGAGGACGGTGCCCGGACGCCAGAGGGAGTGGATCGCCACACCTTCGTTCAGGCGAAGGACGCGTGAGCCATACGAGCGTTCGGCGACCTGGACGTACTGGTACGACGATTCGCTCTCGTGCAGTAGACCCGAGGTCGCCTTGACCGTTCCCGCGGGAACGAAGAGAAGCGCGCCGACGGCAAGGGTCACGATTTGCCAGCGTCCGCCGAGCAGGAGCGCCGCTGCGAGGACGAGGAGCGCGGCGGACCCGAGCATGGTCCGCTGCGTTCCCGCGAGCGGGATCGTCACGATCGCCGAGAGGAACGTCCCGAGGATCGCGCCGACCGTCGAGAGAGCGTAGAGGCGCCCGGCGATCGTTCCGGCCTCCCCGACGTCCTCGATAGCAAGCCGAATCGCGAACGGCGACACGACGCCCAGGAGCGTCACCGGGACGGCGAAGAGTGCGAGCGCCGCAAAGAACGAGCCGACGACCGCACCGACGTCGACCGCGTCGAGCCCTTCCAGCGCGAGACCGAGGATCGGCCGTGCGACGAACGGCGTGCCCGCGATGAAGAGTGCGGCGACGAGGACGATCGCCCCGAGCAGCCGCGGCTCTGGCCGCCGGTCCGCGAGCTTCCCGCCGAGCCAGTAGCCGACGGAGAGGTAGACCAGGATGAGGCCGATGATGTTCGCCCAGACGATCGTCGAGCTGCCGAAGTACGGTGCGAGCAGCCGGGACGCCGCGATCTCCGTTGCAAGCGTCCCAGCTCCGCCGGTGAAGACGACGACGCCGAGCCGGGTGCGGCCCACGGTCCGCGCACGAACGGATGGAGCGACGGTCGCTTCGGTCACCTCGGCAGCCGTCAGCGTGCCAGCCGCAGGCAGACCACGGCGCAGTCGTCGGCGACCTCGCCCTCTGCGAACGCGCGGCAGTCGGCAAGAAGCGCCTCGGCGAGCTCCTGCGCCGAAAGGCCGACGTGCTTGGAAAGGAACGTGTCGAGACGGCCTTCGCCGTAGACGTCCCCCTCGCGCCGCGCCTCGATCACGCCGTCCGTGAAGAGGACGAGCGCGGCCCCCGGCTCGAGCGTCGCTCGCTCGGCCGGATACTCCTGGTCGCGCTCGATCCCGAGCGCCAGTCCGGTCGTCGAGAGGGTCGAGACGGTTCCGTCCGCGCCGACGAAGCGCGGCGGCGGGTGGCCCGCGCTGGAGTAAGCGACTTCGTGCATCGCGGGATCGATGACCGCGTAAACCATCGTGATGAACTTCCCGACGGCGATCTCCTCGATCACGACGTCGTTCGCCTTCGCAAGGAACTCCGCAGGCTCCGGGTAGCTCCGAGCGAGCGCGCGGAACGAGAATTTCGCCATAGCCATGTCGGCCGCAGCCTGGATGCCCTTGCCCGTAACGTCGCCGAGGATGACCGCGAGCCGTCCGTCCTCGAGCGACAGGAAGTCGTAGACGTCGCCGCCGACGTCGACCCGCGCCGACGATTGGTACACGTGCCCGACCTCGAGCCCTCGAATCTCGGGAATCTCGCGCGGAAGGAGGGATCGCTGCATCGTCTCGGCGAAATCGCGCTGCTGCTGGTAGAGACGCGCGTTGTCGATCGCGAGCGCCGCCTGCGCGGTGACGGTCATCGCCGTCTCCACCGTCTCCTCGTCGAGCGGCCGAGCCGGGTCGAGCGAGAGCAGCGTGAGCGTGCCGAGGACCTCGCCGGGCGTCGCCATCGGCAGGACCGCGGCCGTCGAGCCTTTGCGTAGGAACGGTGCGAGGAGATCGTCCGCATCGTCGACCCCGCGCCCGTCGCGGGCCGCGAGCAGGACGGGGTGCCCCGACTGGAGGACACCGCCGACGAGCGGTGAGCCGATGGGTTGCGGGCGGGCGAGGATCGTCGCTGCCGCTTCGCGAAGCGTGGAATCCGCGACGTAGATCGCTCGGGGCACGAGAACCTCACGACGCTCGTCGGGCATGCGGATAGCGGCAGCGTCGAGCTCTAGGAGCTCGACCATCGTCTTCGCGACCGCCTCGAGCGTGGCTTCGAGCGAAAGGCTTCGCGCGAACGAGTGCGAGATCTGGAAGAGGCCGCGAAGCTGGCGGGCGGCCTTCCGCTCTGCTGCGAGCGTGCGCTCGAGCACCGAACCGAGCTCCTTCGTCTGCTCGTGGAGCCGCGCGTTCTGGACTGCGACCGCGAGCTGGCTCGAAAGTGCGATCAGAAGCCCCTCCTCGCCGATCCGGTACGGCCGCGGCCGCGACTTGTAGACGGCAAGCGCTCCGATCACTTCGTCGCGAACCACGCGCGGGACGACGAGTGCGCGCCGGATCCCGGTCTCGGCGAGGACGTCCTCGAGCCCCGCG
>JALZEM010000216.1 GCA_030862005.1 Actinomycetota bacterium
GCAGGTACATGAACGCGAACATCGCGACGAGGATGAAGAGAAAGCCGCCGTCCAACGAAAACCTCCTGGCCCGCGAAGCGCGTGGTCCTCTGCGCGAAGCGCCGGTTTGCCGTCGCGCTCCGAGAACGGTATCAGGCGCAATGTGCGGGTTCGCGACGCAGGGCGTGGGCGTGGCCGGGGATCGCCGCATCGCGCTTGCAGATCATCTGTGATCGGGTCCAACCGTCGAGGCCGCGCCCCGGTCACGCGGCTACGGCGGTGATTCGTATGCCCGCGCCTCTATCTGGGCCGCGACGATCTCCTCTCGGAGGCGCGCGCGGACACTCGCGCTGAAGGCGCCCCACTGGCCGCGCTCGATCGCGGCGCGAGCGTCGGCGGTCAGACGCAGAAGGAACCGGACGTTGTGCTCCGAGAGCAGGGCGAGCCCGAGCAGCTCCTTTTGCGTCACGAGATGACGGAGATACGCGCGCGAGAAGCGAGTGCACGCGCCACAGGGGCACCCGTCGTCGAGCGGCCGTTCATCGCGCGTGAACCGCGCGTTCTTCAGGTTCAAGCGCCCCGCCCATGTGAGCGCGGTTCCCGTCCGGCCGAGCCGTGTCGGGAGCACGCAATCGAACATGTCGATCCCGCGCTCGATCACGGCGAGGATGCTTACGGGATCGCCGATCCCCATGAAGTAGCGCGGCCGCTCGGCGGGGAGAAGCGGCGCCGCCCACGCGATCGTGTCGAGCATGAGCTCGCGGTCCTCCCCCACGCTGAGGCCGCCGAGCGCGTGGCCGTCGAAGCCGAGCGCCGCGATCGCCTCGATCGAGCGGCGACGGAGATCGTGATCGACGCCGCCCTGCGCGATCCCGAAGAGGAGCTGGCCGTCGGCCCGAGGCGCTTCACGTTGTCGCCGCGCCCACACCGTCGTCTGCGCGACCGCGCGCGCGAGGTCGCGGCGCGAGGCATCCGCCGGCGGACATACGTCGAGACACATCGCGATGTCGGAGCCGAGCCGCCGCTGAACGTCGGCCGCGAGCTCGGGCGTGAACTGGGCGAGGTCACCGTCGTAGACGGAGCGAAACGTGACACCGTCGTCGCCGGCGCGCGTGATCGTGTGACGAAGCGAGAACACCTGGAACCCGCCGGAGTCGGTGAGGATCGGCCCGTCCCAGCCCATGAACCGGTGGAGTCCTCCGAGCTCCTCGATGACCCCGACGCCCGGCCGGAAGTACAGGTGATACGTGTTGCCGAGGAGGATCTCGGCCCCGAGCTCACGGACGCGGTCGGGATGAAGCCCCTTGACCGTCGCCTTCGTCCCGACGGGCATGAACGCGGGCGTCCGTACGTCACCGTGCGTCGTCGTGAGAACGCCGGCGCGCGCCTCGCCGTCGGCCGCGACGATTTCGAAGGTCATCGGCGCCGCTTCCGACACATTCGGCACACGGCACGTGACGTTTTCCGCGCTACGCTCGATGCAGGGGGCGAGCGGCCGCAGGTCCCCGGGGGGCAAGCTTCACGCACGCGAGCGGTCACAGAATCAGCATCGCGTCGCCGAACGAGTAGAACCGATAGCGCTCCTCGATCGCGAGCGCGTAGAGCCGCCGCGTCTCCTCCAGGCCCGCGAACGCCATGACGAGCGCGAGGAGCGAGGAGCGAGGCAGGTGGAAGTTCGTGACGAGCGCGTCGACGCGGCGAAACTCGAATCCCGGAGTGATGAAGAGGCTCGTGCGGCCGGCGAGCGGCGCCTCCCGCGCAAGCGACTCGAGGACGCGCGCCGTCGTCGTCCCGACGGCGACGACCCGTTCGGCCGCGCGGATCCGGTCCCACGCGTCGGGCCGCACCTCGTAGCGCTCGCTGTGGATCTCGTGCTCGTCGAGCGTCGGCGCCGAGATCGGCCGAAACGTGTCGAGCCCGACGTGAAGAGTCACCCGCTCTACGTCGAGCGCGGCGAGGAGCGCCTCGGTGAAATGAAGCCCCGCCGTCGGCGCGGCCGCCGACCCCACCGCGCGTGCGTAGACCGTCTGGTAGCGCTCGGGGTCAGCGAGAGACTCCGTGATGTACGGCGGGAGCGGCGGCTCCCCGTGCGGCTCGCCGTCGAGCCGAACGAGCCACCGGCCTGCGCCGCGGTGCTGGACGAGCTCGACCTGGCCGAGGTGCATCCCCGGTCGGAGCCGCCGGGTCGGTCGCGCGAGCGCCTCCCAGGCACCGTCCTCGACGGGCTCGAGCAGGAGCACCTCCGCCGCGCCGCCGCCGGGTCGCTCGACCCGGAGACGCGCGGCCGCGACGCGCGTGTCGTTGACGACCACGAGCGCTGTTCCGACCTCGTCCAGGATCTCACGGAAGGCGCGGTGGCGCGTCGCCCCGGTTGCACGGTCGTGGACGAGGAGGCGCGACTCGTCACGGCGCTCGAGCGGCCGCTGCGCGATCAACTCGGGTGGAAGCTCGTACTCGAGCTCGTCGGTTCTCACGGCGTCCACCCCATCCGACACGAACGCTACAGTCGCGGCCGTGGACGCACAGTCGCTCGAACGGGCCCGGAAGCGCGTCGACGAAGCGCGTCGAGGGGATCCGGACAGCGCCTCGGTAGCGGCGGCGCTCGAGCAGGCGCGAACGGCACTCGAGACGCTCGCGGAGCGAACGGCCGAGCTCGAGGCGGCGGTGCCGGACCGGCTCGCGGGAGCGATCGAGACCGGCATGCGCGCCGAAGTCCTGCCCGTCGCGCGTCACATCGCCGAGCTGCGCGGGCTCGCGGCCCAGACGATCCGCCGGCTCGAGCGCCTCCAGGGCGACCTGGACACCGAGACACGCGCGCGTGTGGAGGACCTTGCGCTGATCGTCGATCTCGTCGAAGCCGGCTGGCGCGGCGTCGAGCGACGTCTCGACCGGATCGATCGCGTTGTCGACCGGCTTGAACGCTCCCTCGAAGATCGGCCGGTTGCCGAGGTCTACCGGATCGAGGATCGGCAAGAGCGCCAGTCCGGCGCGTAGCGAGCGGTACCGCTTTCGGTCCTAACGAGTCGGTAGCCGGAGCTCGAAGCGCGAGCCGCTTCCGGGCGTCGACTCGAGCGCGAGCTCACCACCGAGCGCGTGCGCAAGCTCGCGCGCGATCGCAAGCCCGAGCCCGGTCCCCGTGGAGCTTTCGCTCGACCAGAAGGGCCGAAAGATCCGGTCACGCTCGCTCTCCGGGATCCCAGGGCCCGAATCGGAGACCGAGACCGAGACGGTGCCGTTGCTCGAAGCGACCGACAGCGCGATTCGTCCACCGTCCGGCGTCCAGGCGAAGGCGTTGTCGAGGAGGTTCGTCACGATCTGAAGCACACGATCGCCGTCGGTGTGCAGGACCGGGCTCGCCGCGAACCGCCGTTCGTACGCGATTCCGCGCTGCCGCGCCTCCTCGCTTCGCGCCTGGTAGGCCTGGTCGAGAAGACGCGGTAGCTCCACCTCCTGCTCCGTCAGCGTGAACCGGTGCGCGTCAAGCTTCGCGAGGTCGAGAAGGTCCCCGACGAGGCGGGCTAGCCGCTCCGTCTCGAACGCGATGACGGCGAGGGACGCCTCGCGCGCAGCGGGGTCCTCGGCAAGCTCTTCGCGAACGGCCTGGACGTGGCCGCGGATCGCGGTGAGCGGCGTTCTGAGCTCGTGCGAGATGCTCATGAGGAAGTTGCGCTCGAGCTCCTCCACCTCCGCGAGGTGCGCCGTCATGAGGCCGAAGCGCTCGGTCAGACGGCCGATCTCGTCGCGCTTGCTGACAGGCGGAAGCTCGACGTCGAAGCGACCCTCGGCAACGCGGTCCGTGGCGTGCGTGAGCGCGACGACGGGAGCCGTCAGCCGCCGCGACAGGTACCAGACCAGGCCGCCCGCAACCGCGAGCCCCGCGAGAAAGGCGAGGCCGAGACGCTGTACGAGGACGATCCACCGCTCCCGAAGCTCCGCTCGAGGTTTCGCGACGACGAGCGCGCCGAATACTTGTCCGCCGATCTTGAGCGGGTGGGCGACGGCGAGGTACGTGCGGTCCGAGCCCGGTGGCTCGAACTCGAGCGTCTGCACCTTTCCCGTCTCGAGCAGCTCGCGGTCGAGGACGTGGACGTCGAGCTCACGTAGGCCCGACTCCTCACCCGGGAAGATCTCGAGCCCGGCGTAGTAGAGCCTCGTGTCCGTCGCCCGCTCGAGCCGTGGCGCCGCAAATCTAGGCGGCCTCCTCCCTTCCGTAGCGGACGCCATCGCCTGATCCGTATAGAGATCTGCGAGTCCCGCCGCCTGCATGCGCAGGCTTGCGATCGTCTCGTCGTGGGCGTGCTCCTGGAAGAGCCGTGCGGCCAGAACCGCCGTTATCGCGGCGGCCACGACGACTCCCGCGAGGAAGAGGAGGGGCAGCCGAATCCGAAGCGACGACACGGCGCCCTTTACTTTAGGACGCTCGGGCGGCCTTCGGCTCCGACGTGACCTTGTATCCGACTCCCCAGACCGTCACGATCGGACACGCACCGCCGAGCTTGCGGCGGAGCTGGCCCACGTGCACGTCGACCGTTCGTGTATCACCGGCGAAGGTGTAGCCCCACACCCGC
>JALZEM010000228.1 GCA_030862005.1 Actinomycetota bacterium
CCTGCACGACTACCGTGGAGAGCGGATCAAGGAAACGGGCCCCGGGACACCCGTGGAGATCCTCGGCTTCGACAAGCCTCCAGGAGCGGGCGAGCACGCGCACGTCGTCGAGAACGATCGCCAGGCGCGCCACTTGGCGGGTCTCCGCGGCCAGCGTCTTCGAGCCGAGCAGTTGGCACGTCAGGCCAAACGCGGCGTCTCGCTCGAGGAGCTCTTCACGCGGATCGAGGAGGGCGCGATCCGGGAGCTCGGAATCATCGTCAAAGCGGACGTCCAGGGCTCGGTGGAGGCCGTCACCGGGGAGCTCGCGAAGATCCGCCATCCCGAGGTGAGCGTGAACGTGATCCATACCGGCATCGGCGCGATCACGGAGAGTGACGTGATGCTCGCCTCCGCCTCGGACGCGATCGTCGTCGGCTTCAACGTTCGGCCGAACGCCGAGGCCCGCGCGCTCGCGGAGCGCGAGGGCGTCGACATCCGGACCTACCGGGTGATCTACCAGCTCACGGGGGACATCCAGCAGGCGCTCGTCGGGATGCTCTCACCGGAACGGGTCGAAGAGACGCTCGGCGAGGCGGAGGTCCGCGCTCTGTTCCGCGCGTCGCGCGTGGGCGTCATCGCCGGTTGTTACGTCACGAACGGAGTCATTCGCCGAAACGCCCAGATCCGCGTCGTCCGCGACGGAACCGTTGTCCACGAGACGACGATCGCGAGCCTCAAGCGGTTCAAGGAGGACGTGCGCGAGGTTCAGGCGGGCTTCGAATGCGGGATCCTGCTCGAGGGTTTCAACGACGTGAAGGAAGGCGACGTGCTCGAAGCCTTCGAGACGCGGGAGATCGAGCGCACCGACCTCGACGTCGCGGGGAACGGCGGCCCGCCGGAGCCGTCCGGGGCGGACGAGGCCGAGTAAGCCCCCCGGGGCCATGGCCTCCGGTTACGTCGGGATCCTCTCGGTCGAGCTCCACTTCCCCGAGAACCACTCGCTCAAGGGGAAGCGCAAGGATCTTCTCTCGGCGAAGGCGCAGCTCCAGCGCCGGTTCGGCGCGTCCGTCGCCGAGGTCGACCACCACGATGTTTGGCAGCGCACGCGGTTGACGATCGCCTGCGTCGCGCGGGCACACTCCGAGCTGGTCCGGCTCCTCGACGGCGCCGAACGGTACCTCGGCGCTCAGGCGTTCGAGGTCGGGGCCGTCGTGCGGGAGGTCGTGAAGGTCGATGAGTGAGCGGATGCGGCGCGTCAACGAGGCGCTCCGCGAGGTCCTGTCGGAGGGAATGAGCGAGCTCAAAGATCCGCGGATCGGGTTCGTCACGGTGACCGGGGTCGACACGAGCTCCGATCTACGGCATGCGAAGGTGTACGTGAGCGTTTTGGGCACCGAGCGCAAGCGGGATGCAACGCTGAAGGGCCTCGAGTCGTCACGCGGAATCCTGCAGGGTCGTGTCAACCGCGAGCTGCGTCTGAAGCGGACGCCTCAACTAGTGTTCGAGTACGACCCGACCGTCGAGCGCGGCGTGCGGCTTTCGAAGCTGATCGACGAGCTGGCTCCCGATGAACGAGACGCAGAAAGCTGAGCTCGCGAAGATCGCGCCTGTGATCACGGCGCACGATCGCTTTGTCGTGACGACGCACGAGAACCCGGACGGGGACGCCCTCGGGTCACTCGTCGCCACACAGCTCACGCTCGAGGCGCTCGGGAAGGATGCCGTCACGTATCTCGCCGGCGTGACGCCGCTCCCGCGCGAGTATCGGTTCATGCGGCTCGAGGAGCTGCGACGGGTGCCGCCGGCCGACGTCGGCGAGCGTATCGTCGTCGCCGTCGATTGCGCGAACGAACGCCGCCTCGGCCTCGACCCTACGGCTTTGCTCGATCCGTGCCGGCTCGTCGTCAACATCGATCACCATCACGACAACACGCGGTTCGGCGACATCAACCTGGTCGTCCCGGACGCCTCGTCGACGGGCGAGATTCTGCGCGAGGTGATCCGTGAGCTCGGCGTCGACCTCACGCCCGAGATAGCCGAGGCTCTCTACATCGCCGTCGTGACCGATACGGGCCGGTTCCAGTATTCGAACACCTCGGCGAAGTCGCTTCGGCTCGCCGCCGAGCTCGTCGAGGCAGGCGCGGACGTTCACCGTGTCTTCCAGGGTGTCTATGAAAACGTCGCGTTCGCGAAGCTGAAGCTGCTCGCGCGCGCACTCGATCGCGCGCAGGTGCTCGAGGGGGGGCGGCTGATCGTGTCCCACCTCGAGCGGGACGACTTCGCGGAGGCGGGCGCCGAGGAGCCGTTCTCGGAGGGGATCATCGACTACCTGCGTGCGGTGGAAGGGGCCGAGATCGCTGCGCTCATTCGCGAGCCTCCGAGCGGGAACGGCCCAAGCCGGCGCGTGAGTCTGCGGACGACCGAGGAGCGGCTCGATGTCTCGGCAATTGCGCGGAAGAGCGGCGGCGGCGGCCACAAGCAAGCGGCCGGCTTCCCGTCGGAGGCGAGCGTCCGCGAGATCACGGATTTCATCCGCCGCGAGTTCCTCGCGCAGGCGGCGGCACCACGGTAGGCCGCGAATCCCTCTTGGGTCGCCTCCGGCCCCGCGCATCTCCCGCTATCCGGAAAAATCGCGCGGGTGGTGTGCGCAACGGCCGAGTCGGTGACGTAGGTGGGCCGAGGGAGCACACCGAATAACGGCGGCGGGCTCGTGCTCGTCGACAAGG
Organism: Actinomycetota bacterium; assembly: GCA_030862005.1. GTDB lineage: Bacteria > Actinomycetota > Thermoleophilia > Gaiellales > Gaiellaceae > JACCYG01. The sequence continues at coordinate 2,709 of JALZEM010000228.1, forward strand.
AGCGCGGCCCCTCGTCGTTCGCCGTCGTCCGGCGCCTCCGCGGCCGCCATCGGCTGAAGGCGGGCCACGCGGGAACGCTCGACCCCTTCGCGACGGGCCTCCTCCTCTGCCTGCTCGGACGCGCGACTCGCCTCGCGCGCTACCTCGTCGGCCTGGACAAGTGCTACGAGACGGAGATCGTGCTCGGCGTCCGGACCACGACGGCGGACATCGAAGGCGAGGAGCTCGACCGGACCGAGCTGCCGACGCTCGCAGATGTGGAGGCCTTGCGCGGCGACGTCGCTCTCCCAGTCCCGGCGGCTTCGGCGGTCAAGGTCGGCGGCGAGCGCGCGTACAAGCTTCATCGCCGCGGCGTCGCCGTCGAGATGCCACTCCGGAGATCGACGATCCACGCGCTCGAGGTCATCCGTTTCGAGCCGCCCGAGCTCGTGCTTGCGCTCAGCGTCTCGAGCGGAACGTACGTCCGCGCGATCGCCGATGCGCTCGGCGGGCACTGTCGTGCCCTTCGCCGCACGGCGGTCGGCCCGTTTCGGGTCGAGGAGGCTGACGAGGAACGCGTCCTTCCGCCGCTCGAGGCAGTCCGTTTCTTGCCTCGACACGAGCTCGAGGAAGAAGAGATGCGGATGGTCATGAGCGGCCGAGTCCTTGCAGGGGGCGACGGCGGACCGGTCGCGCTGATCTACGCGGGGCGTCTCGTCGCGGTGGCGCAGGCGCAGGCCGGCGTGATACGACCGGAGACGGTGCTCAGATGAGGATCGTTCCGTCGTGAAGGTTCTTCGCTCGCCGGACGAGGCGACACCGGCCGAGCGTGCTGTCGCGCTCGGGACGTTCGACGGTGTCCATCGTGGCCATCGCGCCGTGATCGAGGCGGCGAAGGCGAGCGGCCTTCGTTCCACGATCGTCACATTTCATCCTCACCCGCGCGCCGT
>JALZEM010000233.1 GCA_030862005.1 Actinomycetota bacterium
CGTGTGCACCGTCGCGCCGGGAATCACGGAGACTCGGATGTATCGCGAGCTCCTGCGCGAGCGGGCGCGGCTGTGGGAGCTCGACAGCGAGACGGCCGAGGAGCGGATCCGCCGCACCGTTCCACTCGACCGCCCCGCGACGGCAGAGGAGGTGGCCAACGCGCTCGTCTACCTCGCGTCGCCCGCCGCGGCGTACGTGTCCGGTGTCGCCCTCGTCCTGGACGGGGGCGAGGTGAGCGGGTGACGCCGCTCCTCGAAGGGAAGGTAGCGCTCATCACCGGCGCCGGATCCGGAATCGGGCGCGCGACCGCGCTCGTCTTCGCGGAGCAGGGAGCGAGGCTCGTGCTCGCCGATGTCGACGAGGCGGGCGGCGGCGAGACGGCGCGGGCCGCCCGCGAGCGGGGCGCCGAAACTGCGTTCGTCCGTTGCGACGTCACCGCGTCGTCCGACGTCGAGGCGCTCGTCGGCGCATGCGTCGGGCGCTTCGGTCGGCTCGACTGCGCCTTCAACAACGCAGGAGTCGAGGGCGCTAACGCCCCCACAGCCCAATACGACGAGGACGCGTGGCAACACGTGATCGCCGTGAACCTCACCGGCGTCTTCCTCTGCATGAAGTACGAGCTGCGCCAAATGAAGTCGCAAGGGGCGGGCGCGATCGTGAACGCCGCCTCCGTCGTCGGCCTGATTGGCTACCCGAACCTGAGCGGATACAACGCGTCGAAACACGGCGTCGTCGGCCTGACGCGGACCGCCGCACTCGAGTACGCGTCACGCGGAATCCGCGTGAACGCGGTCTGCCCGGGCTGGATCGAGACGCCGATGGTAATGGACCGCGGCCCCGAGCCCGCGTCGCGGCCCGACGTCTACGCCCAGCTCTCGGCCCTGCACCCCATTGGCCGTCTCGGCCAGCCTGACGAGATCGCCGAGTCAGTCGCCTGGCTGTGCTCCGACGGCGCGAGCTTCATCACCGGCCAGCCGATCGCCGTCGATGGCGGGGTCACCGCCGGACGGGCGCGCGCCGGTCGCTGATCGACCGCCGTCTCACACGGTCCACTCGTCTCCCGTCACCGGAAAGGCGCCCGCGACCTCGGGCGCGTCGCGGCGGAACACCATGAACGTGCGCGAGAACTCGATCACGACCTCGCGGCGCTGGTTCACGCCGCGCGTCCGGATCGAGACGATGCCGCACGAGGGACGGCTTCCGGACGCACGCACCGAGAGCACCTCGCTCTCGGCCCAGAGGGTGTCGCCGGCAAAGACGGGTTTCGGAAGCTTGATGTCGCTCCAACCGAGGTTCGCGGCAGCGTTCTCGGACGTGTCTCGCACTGCGAGGCCGAGAACGAGCGCAAGCGTGAAGGTCGAGTTGACGAGGGGCCGGCCGAACTCGGTCCGCTCGGCCCACTCGCGGTTGAAGTGCATCTGGTTCGTGTTCATGGTCAGGGTGGTGAACCAGACGTTGTCCGCCTCGGTCACGGTCCGGCCAAGCCAGCTCCGGTACACGTCCCCGACCTCGAAATCCTCGAAGAAGCGCCCGCGCCACTCCTTGCTCATCGCACCTCCTCCGCCGGGCTGACGGCGCCGAAAACGCCGGACGCCTCGAGCGCGCGCACGCGGTCCGGCGGGTAGCCGCACACCTCGCTGAGGATCTCGGCCGTGTGCTCGCCGAGAAACGGGGCGCGGTCGAGCGGACGCTCAGGCCCGGCCAGGCGGAGCGGGCTCGCGACCGTGCGCACTTCGCCAAGCACCGGGTGGTCGTACGCGGCGACGGCGCCCCGCGCGTCGGCCTGGGCGTCGGCGAGTGCCTCCGCAACGCCGTTCACGGGGGCGCACGGCACCCCGCGGGCCGCGAGGACAGCGATCCACTCCGCGACGGACCGGCGCGCGAAGGCCTCGCTCAGGAGCGGCAGGAGGATCTCGCGGTTGCGGTCTCGCGCAGCCAGGTCGGAGAAACGATCGTCGTCGGCGAGCGAGGGGCGTTCGAGCGCCTGGCAGAGCGTCCGCCAGAGCGTTTCCTTCGGACACGCGACCACGAGCCAGCCGTCCGCCGCCTCGAAGGCCTGGAACGGAACGACTGTCTGGTGCGCCGAGTCGGGCATGCGGCGGGGCTCCCACCCCCGCGAGGCGCTCCACGTCGCCATGTAGTTGAGGAGCGCGAGCGCAGTGTCGAAGAGCGAGAGGTCGGCGTCGCAACCGACCCCGTCACGCCGCGCCCGCCAGACGCCCGCGAGGACGGCCAGCGCGGCCACGTAGCCCGCCGAGAAGTCGACGAGCGAGAGGCCGCCCTTCGTCGGCGGATCGTCGGGCGCGCCCGTCACGCTCATCCATCCCGCAAGAGCCTGCACGGTCGCGTCGTAGGCGCCCTCGCTCGCCCGCGGCCCGGTCGTCCCGAAGCCGGAGAGCGAGACACACACGACCCTCGGGTTCACATGCTCGAGATCGACGTACCGCAGCCGGAGCTTCTCGGGCAGATCGCCGCGCAGGTTCGACACGACGGCGTCCACGCCGCGAACGAGGTCCTCGAAGACGGCCCGGCCGTCTCTGTGACGGAGGTCGAGCGCGATGCCGCGTTTGTTCCGGTTGAAGCTCTCGAAGAAGAGCGAGCTGCCGTTCTCCTGGTAGGGCGGTACGTAGCGGCCGAGATCGCCACGCACGCTCGGGTCCTCGATCTTGATCACGTCCGCACCCAGGTCCGCCAGCTGCAACGTGCCCCACGGGCCCGCTCCGAACTGGTCGAGCGCGAGCACGCGGATGTCCGCGAGGGGCATCAACCGCTCTCGAGCCCCGCCGCCAGCGCCCGCGAGACGACCGCCTCCGCGAGCCGCCTGGACGCCTCGTCGATCATCTCTCCCTCGAAAAGCGCGGCGCCGCGACCTGCGTCCGCAGCCTGGCCGAGAGCATCGAGCACTCGGTGCGCCTGCTCGAGCTCCGCGTCGGTCGGCGAGAAGACCTCGTTGACGACGACGACCTGGTCTGGGTGGACGACCCACTTCCCCTGAAAACCGACGAGCCGCGCGCGCAGCGCCGATTCGCGGAGGCCCGTGAGGTCGCCGATCGCCGCATACGGGCCGTCGACCGGGACCAGGCCGAACGCGTGGGCAGCGGTCGCGATCCGCGAGCGCGCGTAATGCCATTGATCTCCCGGGTAGGCGGGGTCGATCGCGCCGATCGAGCGCTGCACAACGCCTAGCGAGGCCGCGTAGTCGCCCGGGCCGAAGACCAGCGCCTCGAGGCGGGAAGATGAGGACGCGATCCGCTCCACCTCCACGAGACCGCGCGCAGACTCGATCTGCGCCTCGAGCCCGATGCGCCGGCCGACGGCGAACGTCGCCTCGAGCTCGGACAGGAGCAGGTCGGCCGCCTCGACGTCGTCTACGGTCTCGATCTTCGGCAAGACGATGCAGTCGAGGCTGGCGCCGGCGCGCTCGACGACGACGGCAACGTCCCGAATCCCCCACTCCGTCGCGAGAGCGTTGACACGGACGGCGAGCGTGGGCGCGCGCCACGTTTGCTCCGTGAGCGCCCGCGCAGCCCGCGCCCGCGTGTCGTCCGTCTTCTGTGCAGGCGGGACGGCGTCCTCGAGGTCGACGAACGCCATGTCCACGGGAAGCGTCGCCGCCTTCGCGAGCATCCGGGCGCTCGAGGCGGGGACGGCGAGGCACGACCGCCTGAGCCGATTCGGTTGCGGCACCCTACATAGGCGTGCGCCACATGCGGCGCACACGCGCGGAGGCGCGGTGAGGGCACCGTTGACAGGGCGAGAGCATGTTGCGAGCGTACATTGCCTCGACCGTGCAAAAGGCGTAGCGCACTCATGGACTTCACCGTCCCGGCGGAGCTCGCGGAGATCCGGGCCGCCGTTCACGACGTGTGTGCCCGCTTCCCCGGCGAGTACTGGCGCGCGCTCGAGCCCGACCGCTATCCGCGCGAGTTCGTCGACGCGCTGACGAAGGACGGCTGGCTGGCGGCGCTGGTTCCCGAGGAGTACGGAGGCGCCGGTCTCGGCCTCGTCGCGGCGAGCGTCATCCTCGAGGAGATCAACGCGTCGGGCTGCAACGCGAGCGCCTGCCACGCGCAGATGTATGTGATGGGGACGCTCCTTCGCCACGGGAGCGAGGAGCAGAAGCGGCGATTCTTGCCGAAGATCGCGTCCGGTGAGCTTCGCCTCCAGGCGTTCGGGATCACCGAGCCGACGGTCGGGTCGGACACGACGCAGATCCAGACGACCGCCAAGCGCGTGGACGACGCTTACGTCATCCGGGGGCAGAAGATCTGGACGTCGCGGGCGCTCCAGTCCGACCTGATGTTGCTCCTCGCGCGAACCACTCCGCTCGACCGCGTCCAGAAGCGAACCGAGGGGCTGTCCGTCTTCATCGTGGACATGAAGGCGGCCGGGCCCGGCCTCGACATCCGCCCGATCAGGACGATGATGAACCACGCGACGACGGAGGTGTTCCTCGACGGCGTCGAGGTGCCCGCCGACGCGCTCGTCGGCGAGGAGGGGAAGGGTTTCCGCTACATCCTCGACGCGATGAACGCCGAGCGGATCCTGCTCGCCGCCGAGTGCATCGGCGACGGGCGCTGGTTCGTCGAGAAGGCTTCGCGCTACGCGTCCGAGCGCGTGGTTTTCGAGCGGCCGATCGGCGCCAACCAGGGCGTCCAGTTCCCGATTGCACGCTCGCACGCAGCGATCGAGGCGGCCGACCTCGTTCGCTACAAGGCGGCCTGGCTCTTCGAGCAGGGCCGCCCCTGCGGCGCCGAGGCGAACCTCGCGAAGCTGCTCGCGTCAGAGGCCTCGTGGCAGGCTGCGAACGCGTGCCTCGACACGCACGGCGGCTACGGGTTCGCCGAGGAGTACGACGTCGAGCGAAAGTTCCGCGAGACGCGGCTCTACTCGATCGCGCCGATCTCGAACAACCTGGTTCTCGCCTACCTCGGCCAGCATGTCCTGGGGATGCCCCGGTCGTACTAGACGGCGGCGTCGATGAACTCGACCACGAGGCGGTTGAACTCCTGCGGCTGCTCGAGCTGGACGAAATGGCCGGCGTCCTCGAGGACGACCATGCGCGCTCCCGGTGGAAAGCACGGACGGACGAGCTCGACGGAATCGAGCCCGATGCACCCGTCGCGGGCGCCGTGAAGGTAAAGCAGCGGAACTTCGAGCCGGCGGAGCGCTTCTCGCGCCGCCGCGACGTCTGCGGGCGAGGGCACGCTGGTCGGCGCATCCCGGTAGTAGCTGATCGCCGCGCGAAGGTGGCCCGACGGTCGGAGCGCTTCCTTCGCGTGGCGGATGTCTTCGGCGGCGGCGTAGCCGGGTGACCAGTCGGCCCAGAGCGAGTCGACGAGAGCCAGGTCGTCCTGCGAGGCGAGCTGCTCGGGAACGGCCGGGTCGGGGAGCTGGAAGAGAAGCGAGTACCAGCTGCGTCGCAGTTGAGTAAGTGAGATCGCGTCTATCGAGTAGCCGCCGGCGGGCGGCACTGAGGCCGCGACCGCGCAAGCCCAGCGGTCCGCGCTCCTGAGAAGAGCCGCGTAGACGGCCGCGGCGCCCCAGTCGTGCCCGATGACGACGCTGCGGCCGGCTCCTCGGAGCGTCTCCTCGAGCGCGAGCACGTCGTCGGCGAGCTCGGCGATCCCGAAGCCGCGCGGAGGGAGATCGGTGGGCGCGTACCCGCGTAGGAACGGTGCGACGGCGTGGAATCCGCGGACGCCCAGCGGCGAGAGGAGGTGTCGCCACGTCCAGGCGGAGTCCGGGAACCCGTGCAGGCAGAGGACGAGCGGGCGGCCGGGCTCGCCGGCCTCGAGGGCGGCGAAGCGAAGCCCGCCGGCTTCGACCGTGGTCTCGCGAATCGGCTCGGAGGAATCGCGCGTGCTCAGTCGACCGACTGCCAGAAGTCGTCGAGGAGGCGGTTGTAGTCCGCTGGAAACTCCTGGAACGGCTGATGGCCGGCTGCGGGGATGACGACCATCCGTGCGTTCGGGATCCGCTCGACGAGCGCCTCTGAGAACCGAGCCGGGAGGACCAGATCGAGGTCGCCGACGGTGACGAGCGTGGGTGCCGAGACGGCCGCAATCCGGTCGGCGGAGTCGTGGCCGATCAGCGCTTCGGCCGAGCGGCAGAACGCGTCGACGGATTGCGCATACGGGTTCGCCTCGGCGGCCACGAGCCACTCGTCCATGACGCCGTCGTTCCAGATCCGGGGCGAGAAGCACCAGAGATTCACGGCGACGAGGAAATCGCGCACCGAGTCCGCCCGTTCCGCCGCCCACATCCAGCTCCGGAAGATCTCGTGCAGGAAGCGGTCGCCCCGGCACCAGGTGCCGTTGAGAACGAGGCTGCGGACGCGTCCCGGGTGTGCGAGCGCGACCTCCTGCGCGATCGCGCCGCCCATCGACGAGCCGACGAGGTGCACGCAGTCGAGCCCGGTCTCGTCCATGAGGGCGACCGTGTCGGCCGCGAAGTCGCCGATCGAGAACTGCCCCGCGGGCGTGGCCGAGCGGCCGACGCCACGGTTGTCGAAGATCGTGACGCGGTAGCGGTCGCGTAGGCCGGCCACCTGGTCGGCCCAGGACGCGGCCTCGTCCGCGAGACCGGCTACGAGGAGGACGTCGTCCCCCGCGCCCTCCTGCTCGACCCAGAGCTCGACGCCGTTCGCGCTGATCGCCGGCACGGCGGCGAGTCTAAAGCGGCGGCCGCCGGGCGGCCCACGGACGCGCGCGCTCGAGGGCGCCGCCGATCCGGAGCGCCTCGTCGTCGCGGTAGCGCCGCGCCACGACCTGGAGC
>JALZEM010000237.1 GCA_030862005.1 Actinomycetota bacterium
GTCTTTGCTCTCGCGTCTCGCTTCGCGCCCGCGCCGCCACGCGTACCCGCAGTCGCGAAGGGAGCGCTCATTCTCGTCGCCGTAGGAGTTGCGATCGCGGCGATCATGGCGGCTGAGCCGCGCGAGCGCTTCGAGACGTTCAAGCAGACGCCGGCGGGCCTCGAGACGTCGATCGAATCGCACCTCTTCAGCACGAGCGGCAACGGCCGGTGGCAGATGTGGACTTCTGCCGTCGACCAGTTCGAGGCTGACCCGGTGCTCGGTCAGGGAGCCGGCTCGTACGAAGCGTGGTGGGCCCAGCACGGGACGATCGCCTTGTTTATTCGCGATGCTCACTCGCTCTACCTCGAGGTGCTCGGCGAGCTTGGCGTCGTCGGCCTTGCGCTCCTCCTCGCTCTCTTCGCATTCGTCGCCGCCGCCGGTGTTCGCCGTCTTCTCGCCGCAGATCACGACGAGCGGCCTGCGGTCGCCGCGCTCTTGGCGCTCTTGGTTGCGTACGCCTTCGAGGCGGGGGTTGACTGGATGTGGGAGGTCCCCGCGGTTTCGCTAATCGCGTTCGCGTGCGCAGGTTTGGTGACGGGGCCCGCGACAATCTTTCCCGACGAAGCGGGGTTCTCCCGCACGCGGACGCGCCGACAACGGTCAGCCCGTGCATTCAGGGCCGCGGGAGTCGTTCTTGCGCTCGGGCTCATGCTCGCGCAGGCCGTTCCGTTCCTCGCGTCGATCAAGATCGAGCAAAGCCGCGAGGCGGTCGCGGCCGGACAGCTCGAGGACGCGCTCGCCGACGCGCTCGCCGCTCGAGAGATCCAGCCGTGGGCGGCCACGCCACACCTGCAGATCGCGCTCGTGTACGAGACGGCCGGCGATTTCGAGGCTGCGTGGTCCTCGATCGAGGCTGCGATCGAGCACGACCGGCTCGATTGGCGCCTTTGGGTTATCGGAGCCCGCATTCAAACGAAGGCAGGGGCATTCGACGAGGCCGAAGCGAGCCTCGATCGGGCGGTCGCGCTGAACCCGCGGTCGCCGCTCCTCGCGGGGCTGTAGTGGGGGCCGGTCACGCTCCGTCCTTACCACGTTGTGCCGACTGCGGCGGTCCGGCCCGTGCGTAACCGCTGCGGCGCCGTGCACGTTGTGGTAGAGATGGACGTAGCTTTGACCTTCGCGCGCCCACTTCGTCTCGTGCGACTGAGCGTTCTGACGTCGCTCACGATCCTGGCCGCGCTTGCATGGACCGGAGTCGCCTCGGCGCAGGACCCGCTTCCGAACGACGACACCGCGCTGCTCGACGAGTACCGCGAGGAGGTTCCGACCGGAGCAGGCTCAGCCGGCACCGGTAATAGCGGCGGCGGCGGCGGCGGTGGAGGGGGCAACGAGAGCGCGTCGGTGCCGCTTTCGGACGGCGTCCGCACCGGGCTCTACCAGGCGCTCGGTGACGAGGACGCGCGCCGTCTCGAGTTCGTTGCGACGTCACCTCAGCTTGGCGCGCCCGCATCCACGACGAAGAAGCGCTCGAAATCGGCGACCGCGGACGCGCCGCGGCCGATCGCCGAGCCCGGCGCAGGGGCGCCCTCGAATCCATTGTCGGCCGCGGCGAGCGCGGTCGTCGACGACGACGGCGGGAATCCGTTCGGGCTCGTCCTCGTGCTCGTCGCGATCACGGCCGGTCTCGCGGGCGTCGCCGTCTTCGCTCGCCGCAGCGGAACGCCGCCCTCGTCTACCGCCTGAACCGCCGGCGCTTCCACGACGGCGGTTCGTCGATCGGCTCGCCGGCGACGATCGCGGCCGGAGCCTCCTCGGTCAGGTAGCGCGCGAGCCCGCCGTCCTTTAGTGCTGCCGCCGCCGCGCCGAGCCCGGCTTCGCGGACCTCGGGCAGATGGGCGTCGCTCGCGAGCACGTGGACGAGCTCGCGCTCGAGCAGGCTGACGCTCGTCGCTCTCGTCCTCCGCCCGAGCCGACCGTCGAGCGAGGCAGCGGTAACCTGGACGAGTGCGCCGGCGGCCACTGCCCGCTCGACGCGCTCGAGGTCCCGGTGAA
>JALZEM010000248.1 GCA_030862005.1 Actinomycetota bacterium
CGTGGACGGCGGCCCGGCGAGCGCCGGCTGGTATGCGTATCCGCCGCTCTCGGTGCAGCTCCCGGGAAGCGGCCAGGACCTCTGGATCCTCGCGATCCACTTAACGACGATCTCGTCGATCGCGGGCGCGATCAACTTCATCGTGACGATCCCCAACATGCGCGCGCCGGGGATGACGTGGATGCGGATCCCGCTCTTCGTCTGGACGATCGAGGCGTATGCCGTCATGCTCCTGCTCGCGCTCCCGACGCTCTCGGCGGCGGCGACGCTCCTCCTCACGGACCGCCAGGCCGGGACGAGCTTCTTCCTACCCGACGAGGGCGGAAGCGCCGTGCTCTAACAGCACCTCTTTTGGTTTTTCGGCCACCCCGAGGTCTACATCATGATCCTTCCCGCCTTCGGGATGGTGTCCGAGATCCTCCCGGTGTTCTCGCGGAAGCCGATCTTCGGCTACAAGGCGATCGCGTTCTCGACGATCGGGATCGCGTTCACGAGCATGCTGGTCTGGGCACATCACATGTTCACCGTGGGGCTCCCGGTGTGGCTGAACGCCTTCTTCGCCGCCACCTCGTTCACGGTCGCGATCCCGACGGCGATCAAGATCTTCAACTGGATCGCGACGCTCTGGCGGGGGCATCTCAACTTCAAGGCGCCGCTCTTGTTCTGCCTCGCGCTGCTCGCGCTCTTCACGATCGGCGGGCTCTCCGGGATCTTCCTGGCGGCGTTTCCCATCGATTACCAGGCGCATGACTCCTACTACGTCGTCGCGCACATGCACTACGTCCTCTTCGGCGGGACCGCGTTCGCGCTCTTCGGCGGCTGTTACTACTGGTTCCCGAAGATCACCGGGCGGATGTACGACGAGCGGCTGGCGCAGGTCCACTTCTGGTTGCTCTTCATCGGCTTCAACATGACGTTCTTCGTGCAGCACCTGCTCGGGCTGATGGGAATGCCGCGCCGCGTCTACACCTACGACCGCGACGGCCTCTTCGAGACGTACAACCTCATCTCTTCGATCGGGTCGGCGATCATGGGAATCGCCGTGCTCGTCTTCCTCGTGAACGTGGTGAAGAGCTGGCGGAACGGCCCGCGGGTCGGCGCCGACCCGTGGCAGGCCGATACGCTTGAGTGGTACGCGACCTCGCCTCCGGCCGCACACAACTTCGATCGGGTGCCGTACATCTCGAGTGCGCGGCCCCTTCGCGACCTTCGCCTCCGGATCCGGGAGCGGCGGTGACCGCCGGGCCATGGCTCCGGTTGACGGCGCTCGCGGCGGTGGCGGGCGTGGTGCTCGTCGTCGCGACGGGCGAGTGGGCGCTTGCGCACGACGTCGCGTCACACGCGACGCTCGCGCTCCTTGCCGCGGTCGCTCTCGCCGCGCGATATGCGCACCCGGAGCGTCCCTCACTGTTCGCCGCGGCCGTCGGAGCGCTTGCCGCGTTCGCCGTCGCGGGGCTCTCGGCGCTCGCGGGCGCTCCCGGTGGCCTACATCTCACTCTCGGAGCGGTCTCGCTCGCCGCCGCGACCGTATCGGCCGTGACCTCGTTCCGCCGCGCCGAGCCGGTCGCTTCTCCAAGTCGCGGTCTCTTATTTGGAAGCGTCCGCGGTGCTTGGCGCGACTACGTGACACTGACGAAGCCGCGCATCATGACGCTGCTTCTCCTGACGGCGGCCGGCGGTCTCTTCCTCGGCGCCGGGGGCGTCCCCTCGGTCGGTCTCCTTGCGGCGACGCTCGGCGGGCTCGCCCTCGCCTGCGGCGGCGCCTCCGCGCTCAACCACGTCCTCGACCGCGACGTCGACCGGCTCATGGGAAAGCGGACGGAGCGGCGGCCCGTCGCGGCCGGGCGGGTCCCGCCCCCGCGTGCGCTCGAGTTCGGCGTGGCGCTCTCGGCGTTCTCCTTCGTCGTGCTCGTGAGCCTCGTCAACGTCGTCGCCGCGCTCCTGGCCGTGTTCGGGAACCTCTTCTACGTCCTTGTGTACACACGGTGGCTCAAGCGCTCGACGCCGCAGAACATCGTCATCGGCGGCGCGGCGGGTGCCATCCCCCCCGTCGTCGGTTGGGCGGCGGCGACCGGCAGCCTCACCCTCCCGGCGGCGCTCCTTTTCCTGATCGTCTTCTTCTGGACGCCGCCGCACTTCTGGGCGCTCGCGCTCTTGATCCGTCGCGACTACGAGGCCGCACGTATCCCGATGCTTCCGGTCGTCAAGGGCGAGCGTGAGACGGCACGCGCGATCCTCCGCTACAGCCTCGTGCTCGTTGCCATCACGCTCCTTCCCGTCGCCGCACGGACGGTCGGCGCCCTCTACCTGGTATCCGCGCTCGCCCTCGGCGCCGCCTTCCTCGCGCTCTCCGTCGCGCTCCTTCGCGCGACCACGCCCGCCCGCGCGCGCCGGCTCTTCTCGTTCTCCCTCGCCTACCTGGCACTCCTGTTCGTCGCGCTCGCGCTCGATCCGATCCTCCTCGCCTGATGAACCCGGAGCTCGCACGCAGGAACCTCCGCCTCGGGCTCGCCCTGCTCGCGATCGCGATCGTCCTCTTCGCGGGCTCGATCATCGTCGCCGAGGTCTACAACCGCCTCGCCGCCTAGGTGTCTCCCCGGGAGGCGCTCGCCGCGATCGCCGAGCGCGACCGCGAGCTCAACGCGTTCGTAACGGTCTGCGAGGAAGCGGCCGCTGCGGATGGGACTCCACTCGCGGTCAAGGACCTCTTCGACACCGCGGGCGTTCGGACGACCTACGGCTCGGCGATCTTCCGCGACCACGTTCCGGAGGCGACGGCCGAGGCCGTGCGCCGGCTCGAGACGGCCGGGTACGCGGTCGTGGGAAAGACGGGCCTCCACGAGTTCGCGTACGGCATCACGTCCGAGAACGAGCACTACGGCGATGTGCGCAATCCGCTCGACCCCGGGCGGATTCCCGGCGGCTCGAGCGGCGGGTCGGCCGCCGCGCTCGCTGCGCGCATGTGTGACGTCGCGCTCGGGACGGACAGCGCCGGCTCGATCCGGATCCCGGCGGCGTGCTGCGGCGTGGTCGGCTTCAAGCCCACGCATGGCGCGGTCCCGACAGACGGCGTGTTCCCGCTCGCGCCGGGCTTCGACACGGCCGGCCCGATGGCTCGGACGGTGACGGAGTGCACGGCGACGCTCCGGGCGCTCGGGGCCGATGTTTCGACCACAGCGGTGGATCTCGCGCACATCCGCGTCGGCGTCGCCTGGCTCGAGCACGCGGACCTGGATGTTCGCCTGCGCGTCGAGCGGGCGGCTGCGCTCTTCGGCGCGAGCGACCCGATCGACCTCCCACTCGTGCCGGCTGACGTCTATCCCGTCTTCATGCGCGAGGCGGCGGAGGTCCACCGCGAGCTCTTCGCCGCAAATGCGTCCCTCTACGGCGACAACGTCCGGACGAAGATCGAGCGTTGCCTGCGTATCACGGACGCCGAGTACGAGCACGCGCTCGCGGCCCGCGCGCACTACCGGGACGTCGTCGCCGAGGCCGTCCAGGGGAAAGTCGACCTCGTCGTCACACCGACGATCCCATGCGTCGCCCCGCCGGTCGGGATCGGTGACCTCGCCCTTCGCGAGCGCCTGATCAGCCTGACGTATCCCTTCAGCGTCCTCGGTTGGCCTGCACTCGCGCTTCCCTGCGGGCGAGCGGAGCTCGGCCTGCCGGCTTCGGTCCAGCTCGCGGCACCGTGGCATTCGGATTCGTTCCTGCTCGCGGCGGGCCTCGCGCTCGAACGCGCCCCCGCCTCCCCCGTCTAGGGGAACGCAGCGGCCCCGAACCTGCCGAAAACAGACTCGAGCCATGCTTGCCCGCGCGCTTGTCGTTGTGCTGTCCGCGCTCGTCCTCGTGCCGAGCGCGTCGGCCGCTGCGCCCGAAAACCTCCGTGGCTTTCTTCTCTTCCCGGGCGAGACGCAACCGGTCCCGCGCGCGTTCGCGCGGACGCCGGCCTTCGCGTGGAACCGGGTCGCAGGCGCGAACCGCTACGAGTTCCAGCTCTCGACGAGCAAGACCTTTGCCGACAACGCGATCGTCTGGGAAAACGAGTACGTCAAGGGCCCCCTCACGAACGTCCCGCTGACGCTCCCCTGGATCACGGGTAACCCCTACTCCTTCTACGCGCGCGTCCGAGCGTGGGTGAACGGAGACGCGACGGGATGGAGCTCGGCGTACGGCTTCAACATGCGCGCCGCCGCGACGCCGTCGAGCCTCTCGAACGGCGTCAACCCACGGCCGGGACTGCTTCGCTGGACGCCGGTCGAAGGCGCAACCGCCTATCAGGTCACGTTCCTGTACGACCTCGCGAACGGCAAGAAGAAGCTGGTAAAGACGGGGACGACCGCCGTCGACCTCCGCGAGTACTACACGTTCGTCCACGACACGAGCACCTTCGGGACGATCTACTGGCGCGTTCGCGCCGTGCGGGAGCTCGAAGGAAAGCCCCGGAACCAGATTCCAGTCGTCTCGTACGGGGCGTGGAGCGCTCTGAACGGGACGGACGAGCCCGGGTTCGCAACGGGTACCGTCGCGCTCGACGGCTCGATCTCCCGCAGCGGCGGCTCCGACGTCGTCGCGGACGATGCGACCGGCGGTCTGCACTCGCTCGTCCCGGGCTTCTGGTGGAACGGCGACCGGAGCCTGAACGGAAACGGCGCCTGCCCCGCCGACGTCGCGGCCCTCGGCGTCGATTGCCCGCTCTACCACGTCTACGTCTACACGGACTCCGATTGCGTGAACCGCGTTCACAACTCTGACCTCGTTGGGAGCCCCGCCTACGTCCCGCGGCTGAGCGGAGTGCTGGACCTCCCTGCGACACCGGACGACCTTGCCGCCGCACCGAACGTGTTCCTCGCGGACACCGACGAGGAGCCGCCTGTGTACGACGCCGGCGGCGAGCGCGTGCATGCGGCCGGGACGAACACGCCGTCGGGGACAGGCGAGGAAGAGGAGGAGACGACGGACGCGGACAAGAAGCCCGACCGCAGGACCGGCCTCTGGGACGTCGACTGGCCCGACAGCCGTTACTGGTGGACGGCCGTGCCCGCGATTCCACGGATCACGCCGGAGGCCACCGTCGAGTACCAGGATGTGGCGTTCGGCGAGGACAACTGCATCGCAGGTGACGTACTTCCCTTCGGGAAGACGAGCGCCCCCGTGACCGAGCGTGCGTCCGGTATCCCGTACGTTTCGGGTGTGACCTCGGCCGGCGTCCGGCGCGCGACGACCGCCAAGCCGAGCTTCTACGGGCGCGTGCTCGTCGCGTGGAAGCCGGCGCCGGGTGCGCGCAAGTACCAGATCCAGTGGAGCCGCCGGGCGTACCCGTGGACGACGGCCGGCTCGATCACGCGGCCGGCGACGGCTGCGCTCCTGAGCGTGCCCGACGGCGTCTGGTACTACCGCATCCGCGGGATCGACAGCACGATCCCGGGGACGATGCAGGGAATGACGTGGTCGGATCCACAGTACGTCCGGATCCTTCCGCGCACGTTCTCCGTCGTCGGCTAGCCCGAACCGCTGCGGCCGCCGTCGGCGGCAGCCTCGTCAGCGATCACGACCGTCTCTCGCGCGCGCACCCGTGCGGCCGGAAGCGATTCGTCGCCGGCGAGCATGCGGTGAACGATCTCGCGCTTCTCGGCTCCGGCAACGAGGAACGCCGCCGTTCGCGCCGCGTTCAGCACCGGATACGTGAACGTGTAGCGCGGATGCGGCGGCGGAAGCCCCGGTGTCTCGACGCGGACGATCGGCTCGTCGGCGTCGAGCGCCGGATCACCCGGGAAGAGCGAGGCGGTGTGCCCGTCCGGCCCGATCCCGAGCAGGATGAGGTCGAACTCGTCGGGTAGCTCCACGTCGGTCGAGCGGAGCGGGTGAATCTGTCCCTCGGCGATCGGAACCCGGTCGAGCAGCGCCTCGCGCGCCATGCGCTCGTTCGAATCCTGATGGTCGGCGGGGACGATCCGCTCGTCGCTCCACCAGACGTGCCAGGAGCCCCAGGCGAGCTCTCGCCCCGCGAGCCGCTCGTACACGCGTCTCGGCGTCGATCCTCCCGCAAGCGCGATGCGGAACGGGTCGCGTTGCCGCGATCGTTCCGCGATCCACTCGGCCGCGCGCTCGGCTAGGTCGGGACCCGAGAGAAGCTCCGTACCGCCTCCTCGTACACCGGATCGCGGCTGAAGAGCTCGAGCTGGTCGGACAGGAGGTCGCTGGGCGACTTCTCGCCCGCACCCTGCGCCTCGACCGTCGTCCCGTCCACCTCGACGAGCTCGATCTCCCCCGCCGGCTCCGCCTCGAGCTCGACCTCGCGGTCGAGGCGCCCGCGAAGCCAGCCCGCAAGGAGGAGCGCGTCCGCGCGCGGGCCTGCAA